>CAMBQF010000046.1 GCA_945869825.1 Chitinophaga pinensis
AATTATATTTTTGAGGATAGTAGTTATCATGTTAATACTGATTGAAAAACAAAGCCCCGCTCCTTAACAGGACGGGGCTTTTTTATACGGTTAACGCTATGCGCTAATTATGCTATCTCTACAACAGTAAAATCGTAGCTCTCCATAATTTGGTTAGCCAACAGTTTGCGGCAGGCCTCATCAACTTTGGCGCTGGCAGCCTCGGCACTATCAGCAGTAATATCCATGTGGATGTGTTTGCCAATACGTACGTTTTCAATCTCGGGCAGGCCAAGGTTAGTCATGCTAGAGGTAACGGCTTTGCCTTGAGGGTCTAGCAATTCCTTTAGCGGCATAATGTTGATGTGGGCTTTAAACTTCATTGTTATTGCGGGTAAGTATGTTGTTTATTATAGATGTTAGGATGTACAAAATTATAACAATAGGGAACGCTGCCAACTGAAAAATAGCTAAAAGTGTAATGGCCATGGCTAAAAAGATGAAGCGTACCTCATTCCCTTTCCAGGTAAAGGCTTTAAACTTCATGGCAAACAATGGGATTGGCGCCACCAACAATACGGCAAAAACAAACACCAAACCGGCTAATAATGCCGGGTGGAAGCAGTTGGCTGCACCATACGAATTGTGCTGGATAACATAATACACCGTGGCTAAAAACAAGCCATTGGCAGGGGTTGGCAGGCCAATAAACGAGTGGCTTTGGCGGGTATCAATATTAAACTTGGCCAAGCGGAATGCAGAGAGAATAGGCACTAACAAAGCTGGTAGCATATAAATCAAATTCCACTTAGAGCCTGATTTAGGGTATTCAAATTCAATTCCTCTATTTCCATGAATTAATCGGTCAATTGCATCATACGGATTGAAATGAACATAACATGAAAGTGATTCGCCAATAGCTGTGAACATTAACAACCCTGGCAACACGCCAAAGGTTACCACATCGGCTAATGAATCTAATTGCTTGCCTAAAGGGGAATCTACTTTTAAGGCGCGTGCCACAAAGCCATCAACAAAATCAAAGAAAGCCGCGGCAAACATCAGGTAAATGGGCAGGTCGTTATTTGACAAACCCGAATGTGAGTTATACCCATAGGCAATAGTAAGAATACCCAAAAAACCGCACAACAGGTTTAACGATGTAACAATGTTGGGTATCTGTTTCTTTATCATGTTGGGTACAAATGTACTATTTAACTACTGCAATTTGGCTTTCAGCCCTTAAAATTTACCTTTTGCAAATACTAAAGCCATACTAACAACGTTATGTAAGAAAACAATAGATTTAGTAAGTAATCGGGGCAACTTTTTAGCTATTTTTATAGTTAAAATGCTTGGTTTCGTTTTTAGATACCACCAACCAACCACCAAATGAAGTTTTTTACACGGATTATTCTTTTTGCGGGACTTACACTAACGGCTACAGCCTACGGCCAGGCGCCCAAGTACAGTAACGAGTTTTTATCGATAGGCGTTGGCGCACGTGCCCTTGGCATGTCAAATTCATGCGTTGCCGGTGTTAACGATGTTACAGCTGGCTACTGGAATCCGGCAGGCCTAAGCCAAATGACAGGTAAAGTACAGGTGGGCCTTATGCACGCCGAATATTTTGCCGGTATTGCTAAGTATGATTATGGCTCTATTGCCGCCCGTATAGACTCTAACAGCGTAGCCGGTATTTCTGTTATCCGCTTCGGGGTTGATGATATACCCAACACTACCGAACTTATTGATAATAACGGCAATGTGAACTATGATAACGTACAATCATTCTCTGCCGCCGATTATGCTTTTATACTTAGCTACGCACGCCAAAACAAAAAAATTGCCGGCCTGCGCTATGGTGCTAACGCCAAAATTATAAACCGCAAGGTGGGCAAGTTTGCCAATGCCTGGGGTTTTGGTATTGATATTGGGGCACAATACAACGTTAAAAACTGGCATTTTGGCGCGTCGTACCGCGATGCTACCTCCACATTTAACGCCTGGCGTTTTAACATTCCTGAGGAGATGCGCGACGTATTTGCATCAACCGGGAATACCATCCCCAGCAACTCTGTAGAAATAACCCTGCCCCGCCTTATACTGGCAGCAGGCTACAAATGGAACATCAAAAAATTCTCAGTGTACACCGAGGCTAACTTTAACATAACTACCGACGGCAGGCGTAACGTAGCTATAAAAAGCGACCCATTTAGCATTGACCCAACCGTTGGGTTAGAGCTGGGCTACGGCAACTTTATCTTTTTACGCGCCGGTGTAGGCAACATTCAAAAATATACTGATGACAACGGCAAGCAGGTAACATCTGTGCAGCCAAACATGGGTTTAGGCATTAAGCTACGCAGCATTTGTATTGATTATGCACTGACTGATATTGGCAACGCATCTGTTGCACCCTACTCAAACGTATTCTCGCTTCGTTTTGATATTAACGCTAAGAGCGGAAGTAAGAAATAGAGCTAAAAGATATAAAAGGGCATTAACCACCAGCCTATGAAAAAGTTTTACCACCTTGTTTTTTTACTGCTACTTACCCTTGGTGCCGCAGCCCAACCCTACGGCAACGAGTGGATAAACTACAGCCAGCAGTACTACAAATTCCCTATTACCAAGGCGGGCGTTTACCGCATAGATAGCACCGCAATGGCCAACGCAGGTATCAACACTGTAGGCCTTAACCCACAAAATTTTCAGATATTCGGGCGCAGCGAGCAACTTAACGTATTTGTAAAAGGCGAGGACGATGGTACTTTCAACAACGGCGACTATATTGAGTTTTATGCTGAAGGTAATGACGGCTGGCTAGACTCGCTGATATACGCGCCGGGCCAAAAGCAGGCTAACCCATACTGGAGTTTATTTACTGATACAGCTTACTATTACCTGAGCTGGAATACTGCAGGTGGTAACCAACGCCTTAACACCGTGCAGTGGCAAAACAACAACGGCCTGCCGGTTACTACGTTTTTTATACGCGAGTATGTTGACATACGCGACAACCCACCAGCGCTAAGCAGCCGCAGGTATCGCTTTGGCGAACTGGATGCCATAAACGGCACCAACTGTGAATATATTACCGGCGAATGCTGGGCAGGGGCGCGTATTACCGCCAACAATGGTGTAGTGTCGGGTGTGCCGGCCATGCAAACAGCCAACGCAGCCGCCAACACTGGCATAAATGCTGAATACGAAGCTGTATTTGTCTCATTAAACAACGTTACTACATCGTTCATAAACCATAGGTATAAGCTTAAATTTGGCAGTTCTGCAGAAAAGGATACATCCTTCCACGGGTACCAAATGGTGAAACTGAAAATAGCTATGCCGGCTACCAGCCTTGGAGGCACTACCACACAGGCTACATGGACGTATTTAAACGTACCGCCGGCAACAGGTGCACAATCGGCACTGGTGTACCAAAAACTGCGCTACCCGCACACCTACAACCTGGAGAATGCAGTAGGCTACACCATGTATGTGCCCGATAACGCGAACAACACATCGGCACAAATAAACGTTACCAACTTCAACAACTCAGGCTCTGCCCCTATTATTTACGATATTACCAATGGTAACCGTATAAACCCCAGTGCAACCAACAGTATTTTCTCTTTTATTGCCCCTAACGGCAACGTGGGCAACAACAAATTCTTTGTAACATCAGAAGCTAAGGTTACTTACATAACGGGCAACCTTATAAAGCCTGTAAACGCTGACCCTTTACGTTACGCGCAGTTTAACAATTACGAAAGCGAGATGATAAATCACGACTTTTTGATTGTTACGCATAAAACCCTGATGCCATCGGCACAACAATACAAAACTTATAAAAACCTGCGTGGCTTTAACGCGGTGGTTATAGATATTGACGACCTGTACGACCAGTTTGCAGCGGGTGTAAAAAAGAACCCACTAAGCATGCGCCGCTTTGCCGAGTATGCATTAGACAACTGGGCCGTAAAACCTAAGTACCTGTTTATGATAGGTAAATCGGTAGAGCCTACGTTTTGGCGCATAGGCAACGACCCTGTAGAGTTTGACAGCTACAACCAAAACATGGTACCCAGCTTTGGCTACCCGCCAAGCGATGTGGCCATAACATCGCAAGTAAATGGCTCGGGTGTAGCGCCGGCGCTGATGACAGGCCGCTTAAGCACACCCAACAATACCGAAATTGACTGGTACCTTGATAAGGTAATGCAATACGAAAGCAACAACCCGGCCGAGTGGATGAAAAACGTTGCACACTTTGCAGGTGGAACCTCTCAACAAGACGTTGACCAGTTTTTGGGTTACCTGAACAACTATAGAATTACCCTGGAAGACACCCTGTTTGGCGGCACGATAAAAACATTTACCAAAGCCACCAGCGACCCTATTGATATATCGCTTGCCGACTCTGTAAGGAATTTGGTAAATGGCGGTGTTTCTATAATGAACTTTTTTGGCCACGCATCGGGCAATGGTTTTGACATCAGTATGGATGAACCATCAACCTACGATAACGTTGGTAAATACCCATTAATGATTGGTAACTCTTGCTTTGCAGGCGATATTCACCAACCTCGCGGCTACAGCAACAGTACAAGTGAAAGCTGGATATCAATACAGAACAAAGGAGCCATTGCCTTTTTAGCGTCTATAACCTTAGGTGTACCGCCATTTTTAAATGTGTACAGCCGCAGGCTGGTTGAAAATATATCGTACAGAAAATATGGCCAATCAATAGGTGCAAGCATTAAAGATATAGGCGATTATTTTGTTGCCAATGGGTACGATTCTACCTACTTTTTGAAAAATACTTTTTTGGAAATGACCCTGAATGGCGACCCATCACTGGTTATAAACTCTTTCCCAAGGCCAGACTATGAAGTTACCGCCCCTGGTGTTTACTTTGACCCGGGCGATGTTACTACCGACCTTGACACGTTTAAAATGAACGTGGTAATAGCTAACCTTGGCCGTGCGGTAGCAGATACTTTCATACTGGATATAAGGCGCCAGTTTCCATCAAACGCAGATACTACCTACAAAATACAGGTAGCTAATGTGTACTATAAAGATACCATTACGGTAAAATTCCCCGTAGACCAGCTGCGTGGCGTAGGCATAAATACATTCACCATCCGTGCCGATTTTCCATCGGCTATAGATGAAATGAATGAGTTTAACAACGACGTTATTACAACGCTCAACATACGGTCTACTGAAATTAGCCCCGTATACCCTTACGATTATGCGATAGTGCCGAGTGGCACGATAACGCTCAAAGGATCGACCTACGACCCCTTTGCACCTGAGCGTACCTACCGCTTGCAGGTAGATACTACCGACTTATTTGTAAGCCCCATTATCAATACCACGGTAACACAAGCCGGTGGTGTGGTAAACTTCCCCGTAAACCTAACCTTGCCTGATAGCACGGTTTACTTCTGGCGTATATCGCCGGAGCCTGCACCGGGCGATACGGCATACAAATGGAGGGAACAATCGTTCCAGGTGATTAACGGTTTAACCGGCTGGTCGCAAGACCATTTCTTTCAGTTTAAGAAAGACCAGTTTAACCTGGTTAAATACGACCGCCCCGACCGTTTGTTTAAGTTTTTTAGCGGCTATAAAACTCTTACTGCTAACAACAAAAACTTTTGCAACACTAACAATTGCTTTGCCGATTTCCCTAACATTCTTTACAAGATTGATGTGGACGTTCAAGATTATGATGGTTATTTAACCAACAACGCGATACACATTGCAGTAATAGACTCGCTAACCCTGGAGCCATGGGGCACTAAATGGACCGATACACAAAACAACATAGTGTATAACCCTACCCATGCTTACGGGCAGATAAACGGCGATAATGTGGCCCGCCAGCGTGTAGAGTATTACTTCATCTTCCGCCCACAGGCCAGCGTTACACAGAAAAACAACATGCTGAACATGCTGCACGCCATACCAAAAAGCGCATATGTATTGGCCTACTCATGGAACGAAACCATGTTTGGCGATGGCAACGTTGTAGGTAATGCCAACTGGAATGAGATTAAAACCTTCTTCCGCGACTCGCTACATGCATCGGGTATTGATACTGTAGGTTCAGGCCGCGCCTGGATATTTTTTGGTAAAAAGAACGACCCATCTGTTGCCCAACAAGTAGTATCAGACACTATTGGCAGCAACGAACAAATATCATTAACCGCACAGCTACCAACAGACCGCAGCGCGGGTAACTTTACATCGACCAAAATAGGCCCTGCGCAAGCATGGAACACCTTAAAATGGAGGTCGGAGCCGGGCGAGAGCAACCAGGATACCATACACCTGAAAATAATAGGCGTACAGGCCAACGGGCAGGAGAATGTGCTGGTAAATGCGTTGACATTGGATAGTGCTACATTCAACCTAAGCACGGTTGTAAATTCCAGCCTATACCCTTATTTAAAGCTAAACGCGTATATGCGCGACGACTCTGTAAAAACACCGATGCAGCTAGACCGCTGGCAGGTGTATTACACGCCATACCCTGAGTTTGCTGTAAACCCTTTAATATTTAGCCAACTGGACAGCACCCATTTGCAAGAGGGCGAGGATGTAACCTACCGTGTAACGGCAGAAAACGTTACACCATTTAGCTTGCCGGCAACTGATAGTTTAAAGGTTAACTGGTGGGTATTTGATGGCAACAACGTTCGCCACGATTTACCATTGCAAAAGATAAAACCGATAGCGCCTAATGACGTTGATACATTGGCTATAACTAATACTACCATAGGCTACAAAGGCCTTAACACCCTTTGGTTGGAGCTTAACGCTTTTGGCGCTGGACACCGTGTAGAGCCTTACCACTTTAACAACTACGCTACCCGCCAGTACGAAATTAGCGGCGACAAAATAAACCCGCTGCTGGATGTTACATTCGACGGGCTACATGTAATGGATGGTGATATTATATCGCCAAGGCCACAGGTGATAATTACACTGAAAGATGAGAACCGCTTTTTAGCATTAGATACGGCATCATTCAAGGTGTTTTTAACAGACCCTAACGGCAACCAGGTATTGATACCTTACATAAACAACCTGGGCGAAGTGATATTAGACTTTACCCCACCAAACCTGCCTGCTAACAATGCCAAAATAGGCTGGGCCCCGGTGTTTACTGTTGATGGAAAATACTCGCTATTGGTGCAGGCAAAAGATAAATCGGGCAACGTATCGGGCAAGTATGACTACCGCATTACATTTGAGGTGATAAACAAGGCTACCATTACGCAGGTAATGAACTACCCTAACCCATTCTCTGACCGTACTAAGTTTGTATTTACCCTTACAGGTGTTGAAGTGCCTACGTACTTTAAAATACAGATTATGACCATTACCGGCAAAGTGGTGCGCGAGATAAACGTAGACGAGCTTGGCCCTATACACATAGGCCGCAACATTACCGAATATGCATGGGATGGCCGCGATGAGTTTGGCGACCAACTGGCTAACGGTGTATACCTTTACCGTGTGGTAACCAAGCTAAACGGCGAAACAATAGAACGCCGAGACAGTGGTGCCGACAACTGGTTTAAACAAGGCTTTGGCAAAATGTATTTGATGCGCTAATGGCAAAAAACATTATTGAGGAAGATACACTGAATGAGGTGCTGGCAAGGGTTGCTAAACTTACCCCTGAAACGCAACGCGTATGGGGAAAGATGAATGTGGCCCAAATGCTGGTACACCTAAGTGCTACACTAAAAACAGGCTTGGGCGAGTTGAAAGCCAAGAATGTATATGTGCCGTTAATTAGTTTGCTGCTGAAGCGCTATATAATGGGTGGCGGTAAGTTTATGAAAGGCGCAACCCCAACCATGGGCGAGTTTTTGATTAAAGACACCCACGATTTTGCTAAATCGCAGCAGGAATTTACTGATACCCTGAAACGCTTTGTTGCAGAGGGGCGGAAAGAAGGCCTGAAAAGCCATCCGTTTTTTGGCGAAATGAATGCCGAAGCCTGGGGCAAAACATCGTACGGGCATATAGATCACCACTTAAGGCAGTTTGGGGTTTAGGACTATTAGATATAATGAATTGACAATTTTCTTAGGGCATTAAACCTTTGGGCTTAATTATTGTCTGAACACAGATACTTATTTTTGAATGATGAAGAAGGTTGCCCTGTTATTGTTATTGCTCAGTTCACTATCAACAGTAAAGGCACAAAACAGAATACTAAGCGGGCAGGTAAAATCTACAGCTAATGAGCCCCTGACAGGTGCGGCGGTAATGCTACTCAACCCAGCTGACTCAACTTTGCAAAAAGGAGTTATTACCGATTTTGATGGCAACTTTAAACTAGCCAATATTACCCCTGGCAATTATGTTCTTAAAATTACATTCTTAGGTTACCTTAACCATAAACAAGCCATTACCACAACAGCAGATAGCACCAACCTTGGCAGTATTGTGTTGCAATCTAACGCCAAGCAACTGGGCGCTGTAGATGTGCAAGGCGTAGCTACCCCTGTTATTGCCAAGGGCGATACTACCCAATATAATGCCGCATCGTTTAAAACAAATGTAGATGCTACAAGTGAAGACCTGGTAACAAAAATGCCAGGTATTATAGTAAATAATGGCAAGGTGCAGGCACAGGGTGAGGATGTAAAGAGTGTGTTGGTAGATGGCAAGCAATATTTTGGTGATGATGCCAGTGCGGTGCTTAAAAACCTGCCTGCCGAGGTGGTAGATAAAATACAGGTGTTTGACAAACGCAGCGACCAAAGCCAATTTACGGGTTACGATGATGGCAATACCACCAAAACAATAAATATTGTTACCAAGCAACAGTTCCGCAATGGGGTGTTTGGCAGAGTGTATAGCGGTTATGGTTATGAAGATAAATGGCGCGGCGGCTTAACGCTGAATATGTTTAAAGAGAAGCGGAGGATATCGCTGCTGTTTAACACCAACAACATAAACGAGCAGAACTTTAGCGCTGATGATTTATTGGGTGTAATGAGCAGCACAAACAATGGTGGTGGCCGCGGCGGTATGGGCGGTGGCATGGGCGGCGGAAGGCCCGGTGGCGGAGGGGGCGGTAACAATGCCGACAACTTTTTGGTAGACCAGAAAGGGGGCATTACCACAACCAACGCAGTTGGCCTTAACTACAGCAACACCTGGGGCAAGCTTGATTTTACGGGCAGCTACTTCTTTAACTCTACCAGCAACGATGCGGTGAGTAACCTGTTCCGAACGTATGTAAGCCAGCAAAACCAGGGCTTGGTGTATGCGCAAAACTCTACAACCAACGCAAACAATATTAACCACAGGGCTAATATGCGGTTTGACTGGAAGATAGACTCGCTGAATTCAATATTATTCCAACCTAAATTTACTTACCAGAAAAATGACGGAAACAGCAGTATTTATGGATCGAACAGCCGATATGATACGTTACTTAGCAACACGCTAAACAATTATGGGTCGAACTTAGAGGCGGTGAATTTTTCGACCTCCCTGCTTTACCGCCACTCATTTAAAAAAAGAGGGCGCACCCTATCAATAAATGCAACACCCGGCTACAACAGCAGCACAGGCAACAGCAACCTGTTATCGTACACCAGCTACTTTGCTGATACATTAGCTATCGATACGCTTAACCAGCTATCAAACCTGAATAAAAGCGGGTATGTACTATCAACCAACATTACATATACAGAGCCTATAAGCAAGGCAGCCCAGTTGATGTTTACCTATGGTAACAATCTGAACAAAAACAATTCAGATAAGCAGACTTTTAATTTCTCTGACCCGGATAATAACTACTCACGGTTTGATACTACACTCTCTAACACCTTCAACAGTTTCTACCATTCCGAATCGTTTGGAACGAGTGTACGTGCCCAAAAGGAGAAATGGAACCTTATGGTAGGGGTAAACTACCAATATGCACAGTTGAACAACGAGCGTATATTCCCTTACCAGTTGAACCTTAATAAGAGCTTTAACAGTGTGCTGCCCAGCGCCATGTTTATGTACAAATTTACCGCTAAAAAGAACCTTAGGATTTTTTACCGCAGCAACAACAACGCGCCCAGTGTAGACCAGTTGCAGGATGTGATAAACATTAGCAACCCGCTGCAACTAAACATGGGTAATTCAAACTTAAAACAGGATTTTGCCAACGTTTTAAACCTGCGCTACTCGGCGGTAAATGCAGATAAGAATACTGCTTTCTTCGCACTGCTAAGTGGAACCTACACCGCCAACTATATTGGCAAAAGCACTTACATAGCCAATGCGGACAGCATACTTAGCGGAGGGATATTGCTGGCTAAGGGTTCGCAGATTACAATGCCCACTAACCTTGATGGCTACTACAACCTGCGCTCGTTTTTAAACTATAGTTTCCCTATAACTAAAATAAAAACCAACCTAAGTTTTAATGGTGGCGTAACTTATAGCCGCACACCGGGCATCATAAACCAGCAAGCCAACTTTGCCAATAATACAGCAGCATCATTCGGGGTGGTGTTTAGTAGTAATATTAGCGAGAAGCTGGACTTTACCCTATCATCAAACAGCAGTTACAACAACATAGCCAACACGCTGCAAACCGCCAGCAACAACACGTATTATAACCAAAATTCGCGCTTTAAAATACAGGTGCAGCCTTGGGAAGGTTTATTTTTTACCTCAGACTTAAGCCACCAGTTTTACAGTGGTTTATCATCGGCAGTTACCCAAAACTATTTGTTGTGGAACGCGGGTATTGGCTACAAATTTTTGAAAGCGAAAGCGGCCGAAATACGCATTACCGCCTTTGATATTTTAAAACAAAACAACAGTGTTAGCCGCAACATTACCGAAACGTATTACGAAGACACCCAAACCAACGTGCTCCAACGCTACTTTATGGTGACGTTTACCTACAACTTTAAAAAGTACAAAGGCAAAGGCAGGGGTGTAATGCCCGACAGTGGCAACTTTGAACCTGGGCCACAGCGAAGGCCGGGTATGCCGCCTCCTGGCGAGCGTATACCGGGAATGTAGTTAGTGGCGTATAGTTGTTTATCTTTGAATTGATTATGAGAAAAGTATTTTTAATATCGGTATTTATGGTAGCTGCAGCCACAGTATATGGTCAGGTAAGCGCTAAATGGCAGGCGGTGCCTGTGAAAGCCGATGGTAAAACAAACGAGTGGGCGCGCCCGTTTGACTACTACGACAATGTTACCAAGATGATGTTTGCCGTTACCAACGATGATAAAAACATTTACCTGTGTTTTGAAAGTATAGAGCCCACCACACACCTTAAGATGATGCAGGCAGGTATTACCGTTACCCTTAACGCCAAAGGTAAAACCAAGCACCGCGCCAGCATTAGCTACCCGGTGATGGATAAAAAAGGCAAACCTGTTACACCTGTGGGCATGGTGCCAGGGCAGCAAATAGACAGGGCACAGGCGCAGGCGTTGTTCCTGATAACCAATAAAACAATACAAGCCGAAGGCTTTACCACCAAAAACGGGGTGCTTGATATGCACGACAGCCTGAGCGTAAACGCGGGTTTGCGTTGGGACTCTACCAACAAAATGGTATACGAAATTGTGATACCGTATACCGAGTTTTACGGTGCAGGGTATACAGCTGATGAGCTATCCAAAGACATAGCGCTAACCGTAGAAGTAAATGCTATGGAAAGGCCTAATTATAGTCCCGGTGGCAAGGCGGGCGATGACATGGTAAACACTAACGGCTTATCTAACAGCAACTACGGTGGTATGACATCGCCCAACGGTGTTGGCAACCCCGGTGGCACAATGGGGCAGGGCGGCATTATGGGCCAACCCGGCGCTGTGGGGCAGCCTAATACGCAAATGAACCGGCCCGATTACCCCGCACCTATGGAGCGCAATGTGTTGTATGAAAAGAGTACCTTGAAGGAGAAAGTAACGCTGGCAAAGAAGAAATAAGACTAAACCCTAACCACTATAACCTACCCCTGCCATGACAATTAAACTAGCTGAAATAGATACTAAATACCAAGGAGAGCTTACTAAGGAGCAGGGGGAGAAAGAGCTGCAAGACCTTATTAAAAAAATGGCGGCCTTGCAACATGTTATGTATGCCGAAAATAAGCACGCGCTGCTTATTGTTTTACAAGGCATGGATGCATCGGGAAAGGATGGGGTGATACGTAACGTATTTTCGGGTGTAAACCCACAGGGATGCACAGTAAAATCGTTTAAGGCACCAACAGCCGAAGAGATGGAATACGACTTTTTATGGCGCGTACATAAGTGTGTGCCCTCCAAAGGAATGTTCCAGATATTTAACCGCAGCCACTACGAGGATATATTGTACCCTACCGTAAACAAAACATTTGAAAAGAAAGAGATTGAACGCCGCTACCAGGTAATAAACCAGTTTGAAGACCACCTGGAAAAAAGCGGAACCAAAATTTTAAAGTTCTACCTGCACATATCGCCCGAAGAGCAGGGCTTACGCCTGCAACAGCGGGTAGACGACCCTACCAAGCATTGGAAATACAACTCTGCCGACCGTCTGGAAGCCGAGAAGTGGAAAAAATACATGGAAACCTACGAGCGCATTTTGAACGAGTGCAGCAAAGATATTCCGTGGACTGTTGTTGCTGCCGACACCAAGTGGTACCGCAACCTGGTTATTGCCCGCAAGGTGGTTGAAACCCTGGAGGATATGGATATGAAGTACCCGAATCTGAGGAGTGAGGAGTGAGAAGAGAGGAGAGTGAAAGGCGAAGCGTAGGTTTCGCCTTTTATGTTACAGTTGACGTTATAAATTGACACATAACATGTATCGAATTTATACCAAAAATTCAGTCTAAAAGGAATTTATGAACGCAAACATAACAAGCACCTAATTAGCAGAATGCTTAATTAATTTCTTGTAATAAATATTATTAAGTTGTCTAATTTCTAAGGTATAAATACCATTACAAATATGCATTAGGTCTATGCTGTAACTGCCTACTCCCTTAGTTATATTGCAATTAATAACTTTCCCAAACATATCGTATACTGATAGTATAGCATTGCCATTTAATTTGACGGTCAAATTGTCAATTACAGGATTAGGATAAACCCCAATAGGATTATATTCAATTTCATTTACAGCAGTTTTTATTACTGCAACATCTAACCAAATGGTATCATTACAAACAATAACACCTACTCTGCTTGTTGAGTCTTCAACACCCCATTGAACATTAATTGTATTTGTGCCTTGCCCGGTCAAAATTGAACCATTTTCAATTACCCAGCTATAGTTAACATTTGGGTATACAGTAGCAGAATAGTTTTCTGTAGAATTTGGTGAAGCCTGAGTTGCACCTGAGATATCAATATCATCATTAATAACAACGACTGTGACAGTATCTGTGCAACTTGACAGGCCGTTATTGTAAGTAACGTAATACTCTGTAGTGCTTTCAGGAGCAACAGTAATATTAGGTGTTGTTAAAGCATTAGACCAAACATAATTTTCATACGCTTGGTTGTTATACAACTGATAAACCTCTGCACTTGTTATTGGCCTATTATATATTAGAACATCATCAATTGAGCCAATTTCAAAAAAGCTTGCAAAACCACTTGTCCCATTCCTTGTTGCTCCAATTATAATATTCTCTGTTGAATTATAGGTACTTCCTGTATATACGGCTGAATCAGTTAATTGGCCATTAATAAATAGTTTAAGATACTGATTACTATATGTAGCAACTACATGATACCATTGCCCTATTGGTATTTGGTCAAATGTTTGTAATATGTTAATATTTGAGCCATCTGTGCTACTAGCAATACCTTGCTTTCTATTAGGTCTGGTACTTAATTCAAATGATTTGGAGGGTATGACTGAGGGATTAGAATTAGAATCTCCCCACTTGGCAATGATAGCATTGTAACTTGTAGTATCAAGTGATTGATGTTTAACCCAAGCAGCTAAAGAAAACTGATTTACATTATAATTGCCTACGCGTATATAGCTACTACCATCAAAATAGTATGCTGAATTAGCATTTCCAAACCTATCAGTTGTTAGAGTTGCTCCAAAAACAACCCCATCATTACTATTAACACTTTCATCAATAGCATTAGAACAAAAAGGGAAATAGCCCACTAATCCACTTTGCAATTGCAGTGGTAACTGCTGAAGGCTACAGATAGGATTGCTGCCTACAGTAGAATTTAACACCACTTGCTCACCCCTACAAATAATAGTATCGGATGGGCTAATTTGTATTAAACAAGACTGTCCAAAAGTATTTATAGTAACCAGTGTAAAAAGCGCTATGAATTTAGTTTTCATAGTAACAAAAATACTGATAATTCTTACTACTTCTGCCCCTTGCCTTTCCAAGTTAATTTTCACAAATACCAATAAAAAAGCCCGGCTAACCACCGGGCTAAGTTGGAAACAAAAAAACTAAAATGAATAAACATTAACGATACAAACATAAACAACCACCAATAGCAATACATGAGGTGTATACCTCAATTTTACTATTAATTAACCTGTTAGCTTCTTCAAGCGTAAAATTTGTAATTTTTATATTTTATTACTTGACTTACATTAATACTTGTCGTACCTTTGTGGTGTTATTTGCAAATGACAATCTTGGCACCGTTTACTGTCGGTTATCAGTAAGGAATAGATTCCGTATCAATCCCGAGTAATCGGGACGGGATGACAAAAAACTGCTGTACAGCAAGAGTATTAAATTATTAGATCCTGAATCAAGTTCAGGATGACAGTTAGAGGTTTAGTAAAAAGAAAAAATAGTTAGTATTTAAGTCCTGACGATAAATGTCAGGATGTGAACATCCAACGGTAAAATGTTGGGGCAAGTCCCGCATGTGTGGTAATAAATTGTCAGGCGCACCCCTCCCCGCTTGACAGTATGTTGCCGCGCGTGTGGGATTTTGTTGTTTACCGGGGACCGATGAGAGAAGTGAGGAGAGCGTTTATTTATTACCCCACTCTCCCAGAAACTGCATGTCGGGATACTCCCCCTCACGATACTTCGAGAGCAGGTGGAGGACCTTAAAAAGGTTTGCAAAAACGTTAAATTTTACTACAATAGAAAGGGTTTTGGGAGCATGAAACAGATTCCGAAACAAGTTCGGGATGACGTGAGAAGATTACACCTTAACCTCTTTCCATTTACCTCGCTTAAAGTAGAAGTAGCCCAGCACAGCAATAAGGGTTTCGGAGGTGGGGATGGCGATGAAGGCGCCCAATGAGTTTAGGTTAAGGCCTTGGACTAAAAGGTAGGCTAGTGGTATTTGGATAAGCCAAAAGCAGATGATGTTGATGATGGTGGGTATGCGGCTGTCGCCGGCGCCGTTTAGGGCTTGGGTATATACCATGCCAACGCCATAAAACACAAAGCCGGCACCAATAATGCGCAGCGCCTGTATGCCATAGCTTATAACGGCTTCTTCGGAGGTGAAGATGCGCACAATAGGCTCGGGGATAGCGATGAACAACGCGGCAACAAAGGCTGTAAATATGGCGCTATATCTTGCAGTTAGCAGCACGCTTTGCTCGGCACGCTCGGGTTTGCCGGCACCCAGGTTTTGCCCTACTAAAGTAGCTGCTGCATTACTCAATCCCCATGCAGGGAGTATGAAGAACACAATGTTGCGCATGGCAATAACATAGCCTGCCGATGCGCTGGTACCGTCGGTTTCGGCAACCAGGTGGGTTAGCACAATCCAGCTGCCGCTGGCTATAATAAACTGGAATGCAGCCGGAGAGCCTATCTTAACTATAGAGCGGATAACATCGCCATCTATAATAAAATGGCGGACCAATATTTTAAGGTTACTGCTGCCTTTTGCCAGGTAGTAGCATTGGTACAACACACCAACGCTTCGGCCTATGGCTGTTGCCATGGCTGCACCTTTTAGCCCATAAAAATGGATGAGTATGGGACAGAGTATAATGTTGAGCAAGCTGGCTACCCACAGGCTCTTCATAGCCATAGCGGCGTTGCCTACCCCACGGAATATGCCGTTGATAAGAAAGAGGAATAATATAGCGGGTGCACTGCCCAGATATATTTGGGCAAAGGTGGTACCATCGGCCACCACCTTGGGGGCTGCGCCCATTAAGCGGAGTACATCGCCACCAAAAAGCGCACCAGCAATGCCTAAGGCTACCGAGATAACGACGCCCACAATAATGGCTTGAGCACCGGCTTGGGCGGCACCATCGGGGTTTTTCTCGCCTGTGCGGCGGGCTATAATAGCGGTGGCGGCCATGCTTAGGCCCATTGCCAGCGAGTACACTATAGTTACTACTGATTCTGTTAGGCCTACCGTGGCAATGGCATTTTCGCCCAGCTTGCCCACAAAAAACATGTCGACCACGGCAAACACGCTTTCCAGGCTAAGCTCCAGCATCATAGGTATGGCAAGCAACACAATAGCCAGCGGTATGCTGCCGGTGGTATAGTCTTGCTCCTCGCCGTTCAACGATTGTTTTACAACCGAATAGATTCGGGAAAAGCTAATAGGTGTTTTGTCTGTTGCCATTTAGTAAAGACAAAGATAGCAAGGCTTTTGTTTTTATGCCCTATGTGTGCAATTACTTGCTCCTGATAGCATCAACAGGGTTTAGGCGCGATGCCGACCATGCGGGGATAATGCCTGCCAACAGGCCTATAACTACGGATATAATCATGGCCAGGCTAATATTTTTCATGGTAAGGCTAACGCCGGCATCCATAAAAGCATTGGCGGCCAAGGTAAGCAGGTAAATTATTAGCAAGCCTATAAGGCCACCTATAAGGCACAAAATAACAGCCTCAAATAAAAACTCGAACAGGATAAAGTAGTTTTTAGCCCCCAGCGATTTTTTAATACCTATAAGGTTAGTACGTTCTTTTACAGATACAAACATGATGTTGGCAATGCCAAAGCCGCCAACCAGTATAGAAAATATGCCGATAATACCCCCGGCAATATTTACAATGCCAAAAAGGCCTGCAAACCCTTGCGATAGCAGCGAGGTTTGGTTAAGGGCAAAGTTTTGCTCATCAGCCGGTTTTATGCGGCGTACGCCGCGCATAATACCCTCCAGTTCGGCTATAAGGTCATCATTGGTTATACCTGCTTTGGCCTTAACCATAATAAAAGGGTTGTTTTGATCTTTGGTAATATTAATAAGCGACCTGCCAAACTGCACAGGCACCAGCAATTCACTATCGTGTGTATTGCCAAACATATTATCGCCCTCGCGCTTAAACACACCTATCACAGTCATTTTAGCACCGTTAACAGATACTATTTTGCCGAGCGGGTCGGCGCCGGCAAACAGGTTTTCTACTATTATCGGGCCTATAATACATACAGCGCGGCCTGCAGTCTGCTCTGCATCGGTAAAGTAGCGGCCATCGGCAATATCAAAGGTTGATATCTTATCGTAATCTTCAGATACGGCTTCAAAATTAACATCGCCCATGGCTACATTGCCATATTTTACGGTGCGCGATGTACTGGCGCTAAAGCATACGCCATCGGCCAACTGAGAGCGGCGACGAATGTCGTTTGTTTCTTCCAGCTTAGGCAGTGGGCGGCTCATGTATTTCCACCAGGGGTAATCGCCACCAAACTCCCAGGGCCATTTTTGAACGTAGATAATGTTATCGCCCAGGGATGCTACGCTGTCTGAAATCTTTTTATTCAGCGCGTCAACCATAGTAAATACTGATATAATGGAGAAAATACCTATGACGATACCCAGCAATGACAGGAATGTGCGGAGCTTATTCTCTACCAACGCGCGCAGGGCCGAACCCAAACTTTCAAAAAACAGCCTTATAAATAGCATACAACAAAGGTAATGGGCTTATGTTAATAGCAAACGATTAGCGGCCCTTATTTATTGTATTAGTGCTAACAATAGGTAAATTGTTACAGCGAGTATCAAAATAAAACACTACTCTCTAATCTCTCCTTTGAACAATACAAAAGGCCGCCTGTGTGTGGGCAGCCAAATGCTTACTAACTGTAATTTTTATGAAAAGACTTATCGCTACTCTTTATCATTCTCGTCCTCGGGCAGGGCGTTGGCTAAAGGTACCACCACTTTTGGGGTATCTTTCGGCTCCTTGGTGTTTACATGGGCAGTATCTTCATATATAAACTCGGCATTGGCAGAGTTTACCGCTTTAAGGCGGTAAAAGTTGCTACCGTCTGCCGGAGCGTTATCGCGGCAGCTGTAAGTAATTTTGTTTGGCGATGCTACCGCAGGCAGTTTGCCTAAATAGCTATAGTTAATACCATCTGCCGACTTTTCTATAATAAGCTTGGCTTGTGCCTCTTGCTTACTTAGTACCCAGTTAATCTTTACCACCCCTTCATTATAGGTAGCGGTAAATTTATCTAAGTTAGCAGTGCTTGGCACATCTTCGCGAACGATAGAATTGCTTAAGCTGGCTGCTGCCGGAGAACCTGGTTGTGCAAATGTTGCTACTGATAGTAACATTAAGGCTGCGAATAACGTTTTCATTGGCGAGTATTTTTTAATGGGTTTCATAACGGTGTCCATTTATTGTTTGTCTCTGAAACAAAAGTATATCAGCCCTATGGCTTAAATAAACCTACCACACCCTTACACTTGCAGATGTAAGTTTTTTCAATTAATTGCCAATATGTTGACTACAAAGGCTTGCAGACTAACTAGCTGCAAGTGTTAGTATAAATAGAAACCAGCCAAAAACAGAGAAAATAAAAAAAATAAAAGTAAACTATAATTTAGCTGAAAGTTTGCACCTGTAAATCAAAAAATACTACCTTTAACACACTGATTTGATATGAAAGTTAAGCTGATTGATTTAGCCTCGGCCCGGTCGGGCGACAAAAACGATGTTTGCAACATTGGTGTGATGGCAAAATCGCAAGAAAATTTTGCTTTGATAAAGAAGTACTTAACTGCCGATGTGGTTAAGCACCACTTTGGCCCATTAATTAAAGGCGAGGTTATCCGTTACGATTGGGACACTATCGAATCGTTAAACTTTGTATGCCATGGCGCTTTAGATGGCGGCGCGTCGCGCTCTATGCGTATGGATACCCTGGGCAAAAACTTTAGCAGCCACCTGTTAAGGCTTGAGCTTGATATTCCTGAATTAAACTAACAACATATATAATTTATGGCAATAGTTACCAACCCGTTTACCGAAGAGCACGAATTGTTGCGCCACTCGGTGCGTAGTTTTATTGAGGCAGAGATTATTCCTAACGTTGATGAGTGGGAGAAAAACCACTACTGTTCTCGCGATATTTTTACCAAGTTTGGCCAGCAAGGCTTTTTTGGCGTTAGCTACCCTACCCAATATGGCGGCAGTGGCATGGACCTTTGGGCAGCAGCTGTTGTAGCCGAAGAGTTAGCTTATGCTAACTGCGGTGGTTTGGGCATGTCGCTATACGCGCATACTTATTTGCCATTGCCTTTAATATTAGCTATTGGTACCGAGGAGCAAAAGCAAAACTACCTTGCCCCTGCCTTAAGTGGCCAAATGGTTGCCGGACTGGGCATTACAGAACCAAGTGGAGGGTCTGACGTTGCCGGTATGCTTACAAAAGCTGAAGACAAAGGCGATTACTGGTTGATTAACGGTTCTAAAATGTGGATTACCAACGGCACTATGGCCGACTTTATAGTACTGGTAGCCCGCACCGGCGAAGGCCACAACCTTAGCTTGTTTATATTTGATACCAAAACGGAAGGCTTTGAGGCTATACCCGTACATAACAAGTTGGGTATGCACAGCAGCGATACCGGCCAGCTTTTCTTCTCTGATTGTAAAATACCTAAGTCAGCCCTTTTGGGCGAGGTTAATATGGGCTTTTACTACCTTATGGGCAACATACAGGAAGAACGCTTAATAGCTGCCATTACTGGCACATTTGCAGCCGAGTGGGCCCTTAACAAAGCCAAAAACTACATGAACGAGCGTAAGGCTTTTGGCAGGGAGATTGGCAAATTCCAGGTGCTACGCCACAAGCTTGCCGAAATGGCTATTAAGGTAGAATGCTGCCGCAGCATGGCGTACCGTGCCATGGCCGAGTTTATTGAGAAAGGCCCTGAGGCTATCAAAATCATCTCTATGGCCAAGGCTTACGTATCTGAAACTACTTTGGAGGTTATACACGAGGCTATACAAATACACGGTGGCTGGGGCTATATGGAAGATTACGGCCTGGCCCGCGCTTGGCGCGACTGCCGCCTAATGACCATTGGCGCAGGCACTACAGAGATTATGAACGAAATTATAGGCAAACTGGTAATTGACGA
>CAMBQF010000047.1 GCA_945869825.1 Chitinophaga pinensis
AGAAAAAGCCAAACCTGCCACCTACCACATTAAAAACGCCACCGTGTGGACTAATGAAGCCGATGGCAAACTGGAAAATGCCGATGTTGTTATAACCAACGGTAAGATTACCGCTGTAGGCAAAAGCCTTGCTACACCCGCAGGTGCTACGGTTATAGACGGAACAGGCAAACACGTAACACCCGGTATTATTGATGAACACTCGCACATTGCCATTAGCCGCGGGGTTAATGAAGGCGGCCAGAGTGTATCGTCAGAAGTACGCATAGGCGACGTTATAAACCCTGACGATGTAAATATTTACCGTCAACTATCGGGCGGGGTAACAGCTGCGCAATTGCTGCATGGCTCTGCCAACTGTATTGGTGGCCAATCGGCTATTATTAAACTACGCTGGGGCCAGCCTGCTGAGGATATGAAAATTAAATCGGCGCCTGGCTTTATAAAATTTGCCTTGGGCGAGAACGTAAAACAATCGAACTGGGGCGACAACCAAACCGTACGCTACCCACAAACCCGCATGGGCGTGGAGCAAACCTTTAAAGACGCCTTTTTGCGTGCTAAAGAGTATAACAAACTATGGACGGTATATAACGCCACCAAAACCACCAAGGGCATAGCAGGCGTGCCACCGCGCCGCGATTTAGAGTTGGATGCACTGGTAGAGATACTGGATAAAAAACGCTTTATTACCTGCCACAGCTATGTACAGTCGGAAATAAACATGCTGATGAAACTGGGCGACAGCCTGGGCTTTAAAGTAAACACCTTTACCCATATTTTAGAGGGTTATAAGCTGGCTGATAAAATGGCAAGCCGCGATATTGCTGGTTCTACATTTTCTGACTGGTGGGCATATAAATATGAAGTAATGGACGCATCGCCGTTTAATGCCGCGCTTATGACAAAAGCAGGTGTTTTAACCGCCATAAACTCTGACGATGCCGAGATGGCCCGCCGCCTAAACCAGGAAGCAGGAAAAACCGTTAAATACGGCAAGCTTAGCGAGGAAGAAGCCCTGAAGCTGGTTACCCTAAACCCTGCTAAAATGCTGCATATTGATAACATTACCGGCAGCCTGAAAGCAGGCAAAGATGCCGATGTGGTTATATGGAGCGATAACCCGCTATCAATATACGCGCGTGCCCAAAAAACCTTTGTTGATGGCATATTGCTATATGATTTAGAGGCCGATAAAAAACTGCGCACCGACCTTAAGACCGAGCGTACCCGCCTGCTGGGCAAGATGGCTGAGGCTGCTAAAAAAGGCGAGAACACCCGCAAACCCGAGGGCAAGCCCGAGCGCTTTTACCATTGCAACAGCGTAGGCGAAGAAGGCGAGTTGGACGACACACAAAATCTGCATTAATAAAAAAGCCCCGCATTTCTGCGAGGCTTCATTATCTTATTGTCTGATTATCTAATTTTTCACATCGCCCAACATACCTTTCAGGCCTGTGATGATGTTTACCTCCACAGCATCGTGGTTGCGCAGGGCTGCTAAGTAGTCTGATATATAATCGGTAAGGTGAACAAGATACAGTGCTTTTTCAATATCGCTGGCGCCTTCGGCCCAGATATCAATAATAGTACCTGTGCAACGGGTAGCAACTTCGCGGGTATATTCAATACGGTGTGTATTGCGGAAGTACTCGTCTTTATGGCGCAGGAAGATAACCGCAAGGCTTTCGTTCACATCGCGCCAGCCCACCAATTCATTGTGGTTCATTTCAGGAATAACGTGGTGCCAGCAAAGTATTTTAGAGTTCTCGTTTAGCTGTTGGCGGAAACGTACCGCAACGCCTTCGTAACCCGGTGTAGCATAAATAACCGGCAGTTTACCGTTTAGCGATTTAGCAATAGCCATTGCTTTTTCGCGGATGCTGTCACCCTGCTCAGCCAATAGCGTGTGTGCTATTTCAAAGTCAGCCTCGTAATAGTTGTCTATTAACCCGTTAAATGACAGAATAAAGAATAGCTGCGTCATAGAGTAGCCAAGACATGCGCGCGGTGGCATACCTGCTGGTATCTCTATTAGGTCAAGGCCTTTTTCTCTAGCAAAATCGGCAATCTTTCCGCCCGATGTTACACATACTATTTTAGCGCCTTTGTTATATGCCAGTTCAAGTGCTTGTAGTGTTTCTTCGGTGTTGCCAGAGTATGAGGAAATGATAACCAGGGTTTTTTCGCCAACAAAAGCAGGTACAAAATACTCTTTATTAACAGTAACGGGCAATGCGCATTTTGAGGCTACCAACTCAGCAGCAATAGTGCCGCCTATACCCGAACCACCCAAGCCCGATATAAGTATGTTTTGGATACCGGCGGTGGGTTTCGTAAGGGTTGCAGCGCGGCCAATTTCCAATGCTTTTTTTACCTGTGCCGGAAAACCATCTATCAATTCTGTCATTGTCATAATAATGCGGACTAAAAATTTGGCGCAAAGTACGGTAAATTTTGGTTGCTGCCCAATACTATGGCGGTTATCAAATTTTTAAGATGAAACATTAAACCTTTACTAAACTTATTCGTCCTATGAACCAGCATGATTGATATACCCAGGCTTAACGAATACCTGCAACTCTTTAAGGAGTTTAGCATCGACGATGCTAAATTCTTTTTCTCATTAACCCGGCAGCGCAAGCTTAAATCGGGCGAGTTATATGTGCAGGCCGGAGAAATGCACCGCAAGGTGGCTCACATAAAATCGGGCCTGATGCGTGCGTATTTTATTAACGAGAACGGCGAAGAGGTAACCATTTTTTTCAGGAAAGAAGACCACCAGATAGCTCCTTACGACTGTATTTTCGCCAATAAACCATCGCGTATGTTTATTGAAGCTTTTGAGGATACCACCTTGTATGAGGTTGATTATGAAAAGCTACAGGAGTTTATGGCGCGCCACCCGCAGTACGAAAAAGCACGTTTGCACTTTCACCAAAAGTTACTAATGGAAACGTTTTTAAGGTTGGAAAAATTTATATTAATGCCGCCATTGCAGCGCTACCAGTATTTTGTAAAAGAAAACCCCGAACTGGTGCAGCGAGTTCCTGATAAGTACATTGCCAGCATTTTAGGCATTACCCCTGGATCGCTGAGCCGAATACGTAAACGTATAAAACAAAAAGGTTAAAAGTTAACCTTTGTTAATTTTTAAATGACTTGCACTATATAAATTTGTTAAACTATATAATTCCACAAAAGTGGCTATCTTTGTTATTATGAAGAAATTGATTGGTATAGTACTCTTACTTTGTATGGCATTTGCTGCGCAAGCGCAAGCCCCTACATGGTCTTCCGATGTAGCCTCTATTATTTACAACAAATGCTCTAATTGCCACCATGCGGGCGCCATAGGGCCGTTCCCGTTAATGTCTTACCAGGATGCGTTTATACAAGCCGCTGGCATTGAGGGTTCTGTGTATGACGATAAAATGCCGCCCTGGCCACCCGACCCAAGCTACCGCCGCTATGCACATGAGCGTTTGCTTACTGCCGAAGAAAAAACCAAAATATTAGACTGGGTTAGCAATGGTGCGCCCGAGGGCGACCCTAACACAGCTCCAGCTCCACCAGTTTATACCGATGCATGGGCTATACCAACGCCCGATTTAACATTAAAAATGCCAGATTATTTTTCTGAGGCAGGGCCTGGTAACGATATGTATAAGTGCTTTGCTATACCAACAAATATTACACAGGATAAATTCATTAAATCAATAGAATTAATACCAGGCAACCGCTCAATTGTTCACCATGTTTTGGTTTTTCAGGATGCAAGTGGCGACTGCCTGCAACTTGACGCAAACTCGCCCGGTCCTGGTTATACCAACTATGGCGGCGCCGGAAGCAACAATGCAAAACTGGTATTTGCCTGGGTACCAGGCTCTGAACCATACACCTTGCCAAATGGGTTTGGTATTAAACTAAAGGCTAACTCTGCATTGGTTTTTCAAATTCATTATCCGGCAGGCACTGCAGGTATGTTAGATAGTACCAGGGTTAATATCAAATTTGCTGATGGGACCGGAACCCGTGAAGTTCAAATTGCTCCGCCGCTTAACACTGCAAGCATGGTAAATGGCCCATTGTTAATTCCCGCCAACCAGGTTAAAACATTTTATCAGGAATACACAATTCCTGCTAAGTTAACTGTTTTTAGTGTGGCGCCGCACATGCACCTTATTGGCCGTTCTACAAAAATTTATGGGGTACCTCCGCAAGGTGATACTGTAAAATACATAAACATTCCCGACTGGGATTTTGCCTGGCAGGGGGCATATCAATTTCAATATGCACAACCTGTTGATGCGGGTACAGTTTTACATTCTGAAGTTACTTACGACAATACTGTAAATAACCCATACAACCCCAACAGTCCGCCACAAAACGTATCGCAAGGGGAGGATACAGATGATGAAATGATATTAACTTATTTTGCCTATACCCTATACCAACCGGGCGATGAAAATATATTGATGGATTCTACCCTGTTGCAAACCGGTATACCACAACAGTTGGCAGACCTGTCGGTTGGTTTTTACCCAAACCCGTCTGAAAATGAAGTGTTTATAAAACTTCCCAATGGCTCTAACAATACATTTAACCTGCGTTTATTCAATGCTACAGGCCAGTTGCTGTATAGCCAACAAATAACTCAAAGCCAGTGGATAAACACCGCCATACTGCCTAAAGGCTTATATATTGCCGAGGTGAGTAATAAAACAGGCAGGCAGGTAAACAAGCTGATCAAATATTAAAACACATATATATTTCTATAATTTTCTACATGAAAAAACTGCTCTCATTTGGTTTATTACTAGCGGCTTTTGCAACAGTAAAAGCACAAACAGCCCCTACATGGTCGGCCGATGTGGCTTCTATTATTTACAACAAGTGCTCTAATTGCCACCATGCGGGCGCCATTGGCCCGTTCCCGTTAATGTCGTACCAAGATGCTTTTGTGCAAGCTGCCGGTATTGAGGGGTCTGTTTCTGACGGAAAAATGCCTCCCTGGCCACCAGACCCTGCCTACCGCCGGTATGCGCACGAGCGCTTACTTGAAACGGATGAAAAGACAAAAATTTTAGATTGGATTGCTGCTGGTGCACCAGAAGGCGACGCTAACACAGCGCCTGTACCGCCTGTTTTTACTGATGGCTGGGCAATTGCAAGCCCCGACATTAGCATTAAAATGCCCGATTATTTTTCTGAGGCGGTAAGTAGTGATTTATACAAGTGTTTTGCCATACCAACGGGCATTACAGAGGACAGATACATTAAATCGATAGAGGTGATACCCGGCAACCGCTCTGTTGTGCACCACGTTCTTATATTTCAGGACCCAAGCGGCGATTGCCTGGCTCTTGATGCGGCAGACCCTAACCCTGGCTATACAAACTATGGTGGAGCAGGTAGTAATAATGCCAAATTAGTTGGTGGTTGGGTTCCAGGTTCAACTACCTACACTTTACCGAATGGTTTTGGTATAAAGCTTAAGGCAAACTCTGCCCTGGTTTTACAGGTGCACTACCCGGCAGGCACTGTTGGCACTTTAGACAGCACCCGCGTTAATATTAAGTTTACCGACGGCACCAACACACGCGAGGTTTTTGTTGCCCCTATTTTAAACCATTTAGTGACTATGACCAATGGCCCGTTAAACATTCCAGCTAACGAGGTAAAGGTTTTTGAAGAGGAATTTACTCTTCCAATTAAAGCCACAGTATTCACCGTTTCGCCACACATGCACCTTATTGGCCGCAATGTAAAGGCCTATGCCGTTCCTCCTACAGGCGATACGATTAAACTGATAAACATTCGTGATTGGAATTTTGGCTGGCAGGGAGCTTACCAGTTTCAGTATGCACAAACCATACCTGAAGGCACTGTTATAAGGGGCACTGCCACCTACGACAATACTGTAAATAACCCTTACAACCCGAGCAACCCGCCACAAGATGTGAATGTGGGAGAGGCTACCACAGATGAAATGATGATTACCTACTTTTCCTACTCATACTATCAGCCAGGCGATGAAAACATATTGATGGATTCTACCTTGTTGACTACCTCCGTACCTCAGCAGGTAGCCAATAAGTTAAACGTGTTCTTCTACCCCAACCCGGCTACCAACAATGTGTTTATTGATATTCCTAACGATAACGATGCTTATACACTAACCCTGTATAACCAAATGGGGCAGGCCGTACTTAGCAGCCGCCTGCAAAACGATGGCTGGTTTGATATTGCAACCCTACCCGCCGGACTTTACATTGCCGATGTTCGCAACGCCAAAGGCATCTACACCCAAAAACTGTTGAAATATTAGTAAGTAGTAGATTTAATACTGTGTTCCTTAAAAAAGCCCTGCTAGCAATAGCGGGGCTTTTTACTTCCCTCCTACCCTCTCCAGGTACTCTTCCGCCACTCTAATATGTTCAGGCAGCTTAAGCCCCATTTTGTCCAGTTGCTTTACCATAACAGCCATGCGCGGGTTGCGGCCAAAAAACTCGCTGTGGTTGGCAATAAACCGCCAGTAAAGCCCATCCCATACCTTCATCCATTTTTCGTTGCCTGCGGACTTATAATGGCTCATTTTGGCTATATAGTTTGATGAGCTTATGTAGGGCTTGGTACTCATCAACCCGCCATCAGCATATTGGCTCATGCCATATACGTTGGGCACCATCACCCAGTCGTAGGCATCAATGTAAAGTTCCATAAACCATTGGTATATCGCATCGGGCTTAAAACCGCATAAACACATATAGTTGCCAACTACCATCAGCCGCTCTATGTGGTGATTATAGGCGCTGTATTTCAGCTTCACAATGCAGTCATCAATAGGTGCAATACCGGTATTCTCCGTATAAAACACAGCGGGGATATCCCTGTCGTGTTTCCAATAGTTATGCGTGCGCTGGCTACGCCCTTTCAAAATATACACGGCCCGTATGTATTCCCTCCACCCCAACACCTGCCTTACAAACCCCTCCAGCGAGTTTAATGGCACTCCATATTCATTAGCGGAGTTTATCGCCTCATCAACCACCTCGGCAGGGTTCAAAAGGCCAATATTCAGCATGGGCGTTATCACCGCGTGGAACAGCGTTGTTTCTCCCTTTACTATCGCATCCTGGTATATGCCGTAGTTGGCAAACCGCTCTTTTAAAAACAGGGCAAACCATTGCCTGCTTTCCGCGTGGGTTATAGGGTAGTTAAATACCTTGGCTATGCCAAAATTATTGGCAAAATTCTCCTCTACGTATGCTATCGCTTCGGTAACAAAAGCATTAGCCTTGGCAATAGGTATAGGCGGCACATAGGTTCCCGCAGGCATCTTGCTGCGGTTCTCCACATCATACGTCCACTGGCCGCCCAGGGGTTTTCCGTTCTCCAGCATTATGTTTAGCCGCTCGCGCTGGTCGGAATAAAATTTGGTCAGGTAAAACCGTTTGGTCTTGGCAAAATACTCCCGCACATAAGCCTCTGTACATATAAAGTTGGGGCTCTCTACTTTGGTGGTTTTAATGCCCTGTGCGGCAGCCGTTTCTTCTATCCTCCTGCCCAGCCAATCATCCACCACATCGCAATAAAACAACTGATTTGTGCCTTGCTTTTTAAGCCACGCTATCAGGTTCCTTACATCGGCCCGTTCATCAAACGCATCTATATATTCGGTAGTAAAGCCAGCCAGCGTTTCGCTTTGTTGATAGGCCTTCATACTGGCCCTGTGCAGCACCAGCTTTTGTTTATGAAAAGCGTACTGCCTGAAAAACAAGTACTCCTCTACCAGAAAAACCGCAGTGCCCGGCAGCAGCGCGGGGTTGTCTTCAAACAGTTGGTGCGGAAATACCAGGCTTACTTTTTCCATAGCCCACAATAACAGCGGGGCTATCTTTTTGTTGTATAGCTTACGTAAACAAAAAGCCCTAGCTGTCAGGCCGGGGCTTTTATTATGAAGAGAAAAAGAGACTGTTATTATTTAACCAGCAACCTATTGGTTAGCATCGTTCCTTCGCTACGTATAACAATAGTATACAAGCCTGCGGCATAGCCCGCCACGTTGGTGTTGTATATTTTTTGCCCTGCGGGGATGGTTTCGGTTAACACAATCTGGCCTACACTATTGTATACCTGCAGCGTTGCCGCTTTGTTTGTTTTAGTATCAACCAGCAGGGTAACCTCGTTATTGGCGGGGTTAGGATAAACCGACAGGCTGCCTTTTGGCTGTTGCGTTTCGCCTACCGATGTGCTTAGGTTTGATGCAGGAAGCTCTACAAAGTCTACCCACACTGCATCTGCGTTTTCCGATTGTAGTTCATCTTTTACATAATCCCAGCGGAAAGTATGCAAACCCGCTGTTACAGGATAGCTAACGCGTTCCCAATCTACCAGGCCGCTCCAGGCGCCTTTTTCAGCACCATCAATATAGAATTTAAGGAAATCCCAATCCTGTTCGCTGCTAATCTTCTTAAAGAAGGCTATAGAGTCGTTTTGCGTAACATCCAGCGTCAATTCCATCGTCGATGTCTGGCTTTCGGTAATAGTACCCGAGCGGGCACTGTTATCACCCTCATATTTAACACTTCCGTCTATCACCCATGGGCTGGTGCCGCTCATCTCCCAATCAAACGAGTTAAAGTCGGCGCTTTCCAAATCATCTACCAGCATATTTACCTTAAGCAACTGAGAGCGTTGTGCATTGTAAGCGCCTGCGGCCACATCATAGCCAAGAGTTATGTAGTGGTTAACAGGGGTGTTAGCATCAGCAGTAAGGCTAAACGTTCCATTAGCATTGCCTGTAACAGCTATCACACCAACGTTGTCTGTAGTATTGTTAAGGGTAACCATACCGCCTGAGCACACTAGCGAGCCTGTAGCTGAAATAGTTGCACTGTGGCCGCTATTCAGGTTGCCAAAGGTTACGTCAACCGTTTCCCCGGCATCTATGCGGCCGTTGTTGTTGCCTGCTGCATCATTAACGGTAACTGTCGGTACTGATAGTACAGGCGCGTTAAGCATCACGCTGGCATAGGATGTCCAATTGTTGCTGCCGTCGTTCATTTCCAAATCAAAGTTTACCAGTGTCTGGTCGGCCACATCATCGGCCACAGAAAAGGCAAAGGCGGGGCTCATAGCGGTCGCCACGTTTGGCAGTACCGATGTTACGCTGTATACACTGTCTGTAACCTCTACATTAGCATTGGTAGAGCGTAGTTTAACGTTTACCGCGCCTGATGCCGCATTACCTACATTATTAAGCGATATGTTCATGCCTATACCCTCTGAGTAATCGGCCTGGCCATTGTTATTGCCGGGGTTGTTATCAATAAGCTGGTTGCCGTTTAGTACCAGGTAAGGGCCTGCATTAGCAGTAACCAATATATGGCCAAGGTATGGTGTGGTGTTAAAGGCTGTAGCAGTAACATAAATACTGTCTGTTGCACTAACCGGGGTAATAGTAACATTGGCAACACCCGCGTTAACATAGGCTGTACCCAGTATGGTGTTATTTTGGGTAATTGCTACCAACGCGCCATTGGTATTGCAGGTAATAGCCAAAGCGCTGGTACCTATTGGCGTTGTTGGCGTGTGCGATGCAAGTAACTGCAAAGGGTCGGCCGTGCGCACCATAACCGTTGGGTCGCCAAAGCAATGCCAGGTATCGGTCATTTCAGCGCCGGCGCTACCATACACATCGTTCATATAAATACAACCGTTAGTAGAAATTGCACCAAAAGTGCGGCCTGCAGAGTTAGGTATAGTTCCGCGTAAAATATTTACCATGGCATCTTGCCCTGCCATAGGTGGGTTCCAGCTTTGATTAATAGATGACATGTAAACAGCGATTGCACCTGTTGGAGAACCATTATTTGTAGCCCGCATCCATTTTTCAGCAAAACATTCTCCATTGTCAAACTCGCCGTTTACACAAGCAACCGACCAAATAAATGGCCATATATCGGTATTAGTAAGTGTAGAAATATTAGAGTTTTGAAAGCCTGTTGATCCCCAGCTGACAGAAGAGCCATGGCCTGTATAGTTAATAATGCCTGTTCCGGCATTAACCTCAGCTACTATGGCCGATGCCGAAGGGTCGCCCGGAGCATCGTTGCCAACACCGGTATGTGTACCATCGTAAAACTCGCCATAATCAACATAAGTAAATGTGCTTAAGTTGTTACGGATAACACGTTGGTGTTCCCAGTCCATTTCGTTATTGTCGCCGGGGCCCTCGTTAGATGCAATAGTTGTTTGATGGTCGAAACGGGTGTTGCCCATTGGCGGGTTCATCTCGTACTTAAGCACCTTGGCAACCTGCGTATTCACGTGGGTAATATTTTCTGCAGAAAAGCGGCCAACAATAATCTCGCTGTAAGAGTCAGCTCCCACTAAATAACCATACGAAGGGTCTGACTTGCCTCCCGATTGGGTAGGTGATGTTACCTGGGCCAAATCGCCTACCAGCAATACATACGAAAGGTTGTGATTATTGTAGTAGTTGGTTATGTATGTTTTTATTGCTGTTGACGTATTGCCTATTGATGCTACGCTAACAATTTCGGTAGGTATGCCTTTCCGTATTTTCCAATCGATATAAGGCTGCATGGCACCCATAAATGCAGGGTCGGAAATAATCAGCAACGAGCCTGTTTCAACAACCGGGGTAGATTTTTCTGTTACAAGGTTTACAAAGTGGTTTTTGTATAGTGCAGAAAATTCACTGTCGGGGTGAAGTATCGGGCTGGTTTGTTCATTTACACCAACACCTGGCGCGCTGCTAACAGTAACAGTTATAGAGGTTATAACACGCAACATTTTGGTTACGGGGTTGTATTGAAAGGGGCGGATGTGCAATGCCTGCCCACGGTAGTCGCGGAACACGTAAGGAGCATCAAGTTCGGCCTGGCTGGCAGGAAAAAACGCATCGTTGTTATAGTCTAATCCTTTCCAGTACGGCACATCCTCTGGTTCTGTGGTGCGCTTCAGGTTGCCTTTGCTTGGGGCAATATCCATATTAGCCACATCGTTATACTGCACATCGGTAATAGTAACCTTTGTATTACCTGTATTGGGGATAATAATGGGCGCTGTAATTTGTGGTAAATCGGGTGTCCCTTTTACCAGCATAGGGTGTGCTCCTTCCATCTCAATAACATAAGCGGAGCCGTAATTAGTTTGCACGCTTTTTGGCGTGTACGTTGTCATATCAAACCTCAACACGGTTTGGCCAACTGCGGGCGAAACTACGGTAAGTTTATAGTCGTTCTTGCTTTCTGCTGTAGCCAACGGGGCTTGTGACTTTTTTTTAAGAACTAAGCGGCCCGGCGTTATGCGTGCGGGTTCATAATTTTGCGCGGTGGCGGCAAAATTTACCGCTCCAACTGCAACAAAAAGAAAAAGAACTCGCTTAAGTGATTGGAAATTGTTTTTCATAAAAAACTGTTAGCGCTGCTAATGTACTTTATTCTTTCAAAAAAGCAAATACTCAGCAGGGGGGTCATCTTACATGGCCTTTTTCTGTTTGTGTTCACTATCAGCGCATTAGCACAACGCCCTTCCGACTTTTTCAAAACCACCGAAAATAACTATGGTTCGTTAGAGAACGGTGCCACCCTTTTATCGGTATTTACCTTTACCAACCCCGGGCCTAAAAACCTGTATATACTAAGCGCTAAAGGCAGCCGGGCGGTTACATTAGAATTCTCTCGCAGGGCGGTTGCGCCCGGCGCTACCGATAGTGTGGTGGTACGCTACACCCCAAGTGCTAAAGGACCGTTTAAAGAGAGTGTGGAGGTTATTTTAAGCGCGCTGGATAAGCCCGTAAAACTTGAAATATCAGGCAACATTAAAAACTACAACCAGGATTTTTTAACCAGCTGTTTCCGCTTTGGTTCGTCTAACACGCCCGGGGTTTTTCGTTTTGAGCATACCGGAACGGTGATTGATGCTGTTACCGGAAAACCCATTGTGGGAGCAACCATTCAGTTGTTAGATATTGGCGGCATCCGTGGCAACCTTAAAACCAACCGCAGCGGCACCTACAGCAAAGAGGTTACGCCGGGGCTATATGAGTTTGTAGTTACCGCACCAAACTACATTGGCGTTTATCACGAACAGTATATAAACCCGCAAAAGCCCGATGTGGTATTTAAGCTGGAACCTCTTAAACCCGAAGAAATTGCAGTGCTTACTACCCCTGTACAAGAGCCTATTGCAGAGATTCCCGAGCCAGGCAGAACAGAGCCAAACCCTCCGGTTAAACCCGAGAAGCCTGCCAAACCAACAACACCTGTTACCCCGCCTGTAAAGCCAGTGGCCAAAGAAGGCGAGCTTTCGTACGACGAGTACAAACCCAACAATGTGGTGTTTTTGATAGACGTTTCAGGCTCTATGAAAGATTCGTTAAAACTGCCATTGTTAAAGCAGTCGATGATAAACCTGCTGGGTACCTTACGGCCTATAGACCGTCTGGCTATTGTTACTTATGCCGATGGGGCCAATATTGTTATGTCGTCTACCCCGGTTACCGATAAAGCCCGCATACAGGGTATTATTGATGGGCTTACCGCAGCCGGAAAAACCGAAGGCGGCAAGGGTATGAAAAAAGCTTACCGTGTAGCCGAAAGCAATTTTATCACCGGTGGCAACAACCAGATTATACTGGCTACCGATGGGGCTTTCTCCAGCCTGGGCGAAGAAGAAGGCGAGCTTAACCGGCTTATTGATGCGGGTGTGCGCGATGGTATATCCCTTTCTATACTCGGTTTTGGCAACAAAAAATACGCCTTAGAAACCATGCAGAAGTTTGCCAAACAAGGCAACGGTAGCTACCATACCATCCTCACCAAAGAAGACTCGCAAGGGGTGTTGGTTAATGAAATTAAAAGTAGGAGCAGGAAATAGTTAGGCGACTAACTATTTCTTCCCTTTCTTCTCTACAACCAACCCTTCTTCGTCAAACTTGCGAATGTCGATAAGGATTTCCCACTCCAGTTCGGGCACAAAATCATCTGTCTCCAGGTCTGATGTATCAATCTTATACAGCTTGTTCTCGTAAACAAAAACAGCGCTGTCGTCATCATAATCTTCATCGTCAATCTCGGCCTCAACAATGGCCGCCGCGTTAAACACGTGGCACAATTTGCGTGCAATAAATATCTCACGCTCACCTGTCGGCTCACCGGGAAAATCCCAGAATATTATCTGCGTATCAAAATTACGGCCCGTATGGGTTACCGATACTGATATATATTCGCCGTTAGGGGCATACTCTTCATCCACCCTTTCCTGAAAAACCAGCTTAGGGAACATTGTATTTAATTCAGCTTCAACTTGAGCGTATTCAACGTGCTTATCAAGCAGTATAGACGACACGAACATAGACATAGGTTAACTATTTTTAGGGGTATATATACAAACATTTTTAGGCTCGGTAAAAAAGTCGAGGGCAAAAAAGCCGCCTTCTCTTCCGACACCCGAATTCTTCACTCCGCCAAAAGGCGTGCGCAAATCGCGCAATAGCCAGGTGTTCACCCAAACTATTCCGCTCTCTAATTTATTAGCTACACGATGGGCTGTATGCAGGTTGTTAGTCCATACCGTAGCGGCAAGGCCATAACCTACGCCATTTGCCATGGTAAGGGCTTCATCCTCTGTATCAAAAGGTATCAACGTAACAACAGGGCCAAATATCTCTTCCTGGTTGGTTCGGCAATCGTAAGGCAGACCTTCAATAACCGTGGGGGCTACAAACCAACCGTCGGCATTGTGGCCGCCTGGGTAAACACGTTCACCTCCGCAAAGTACGGTGCCGCCTTCTTCCTTAGCCAAATCAATATAGCCCAACACTTTTTCCATGTGCTGGCGCGATACCAGTGCCCCCATAAACGAGTCGGCGTTTAAAGGGTCGCCCACATGCAACGCGCTCACTTTGGCTACAAAAGCCTCTTTAAATTTAGCATACAGGCTGCGCTCTATAAATATCCGCGAGCCGCACAGGCAAATCTCTCCCTGGTTTAAAAACGATGAGCGGACGGTAGTATCCAGCATCCTGTCAAAGTCGCAATCGGCAAATATGATGTTGGGGTTTTTGCCACCCAACTCTAATGATAGTTTCTTAAACATAGGTGCCGCTACACGGGCAATATCGGCCCCTGTTTTAGTGCCACCGGTAAACGATATGGCCTTGGTTTTTGCGTGCGCCGTAATAGCCGCGCCCGCTTTGTACCCGTAGCCGTGTACAATATTCAACACACCGGCAGGCAGGCCAGCATCGCTGCAAATTTGACCAAGCTTGTGCGCAGTATAAGGCGTAAGTTCTGATGGTTTAGCCACCACACAGTTGCCCGCAGCAATAGCCGGGGCTATTTTCCAGGTAAATAGATACAAAGGCAAATTCCATGGCGAAATACAACCCACAACCCCAATAGGGTGGCGCAGGGTATAGTTTATCGCGGTATCGCCCGTAGCGTGGGCATTGGTAGCATAGTGTACTATTGCCGTAGCAAAAAACTGAAAGTTATCCCGTGCACGGGGAATATCAAGTTGCTTACAAAGCCACAAGGGTTTGCCGCTGTCTTCGCTCTCCGCATCGGCCAGTTCATCCAAATTATCGGCAATTAGCTGCGCTATTTTCAGCATTATCTCGCTACGCTTTTCTACAGGTGTTTTAGACCACGCAGGGAAAGCGGCCTCTGCCGCTTGTACAGCCAGCTCTACATCCCGTTCATCACTATCGGGCACGGTAGAGTATACACTGCCACGGGCAGGGTTGTAATTCTCAAAATACTGACCACCCAGAGGCGCCACATACTTTCCGTTAATATAGTTTTGAATGGATAGCATTGCCGGTTATTTTCTTGTAAACTTAACAAAAGCCATGTCTTTTGTGGCTTTTAGCGTTGCTCCTTTTTTTGATGATTTACCCCACGGAATGTTTTTAACTTCAATACTATAAGTAAAGCCCATAGAACCCTGACGTGTAGTTAAAAAATCGGCTACTACGGTTTTAAACGCAGGGTCTACCATATACTCATTAACCCCCGATTGTATATACAGCTCCGACTTTAGTATTTCCATATTATACTGGCTATCCAGTTTACTGCCGGCCACATATTTAAAGGCGGCAAGGTCTAAATTGGCAGAATTTCCACCCAACGCCACGGCCAAAGAATCTACATAACGGAGGTATTTCTCAGGGAAGTTGTAAATCTTATCGGGTGTATGCCCACGCAAGGCATGGCCTATAAACAGGGGGAACATCCGTTTGTCTTTCTTCATTGCATGGGCAAAACTATCGCCCAGCCTGTGCAGATAAATGCCTTTATGTTTGATGTCCTTTGCTGCTTTTATTTTGCGGATAGACTTGTTGCGAGCCTTAGATGCGCTGCAACCGGTGAGCGCATGCCACAAGCCCTGGCGCCATGGCCATAACCACGTGCTGCGGCTTTTAATATGGTTACCCTCCGCATCGGTAATGTCGTCGGGCCACTCGGCAAAATATGCCAGTTGGCGTGCCATTGATGTATCTTTCAATACCAGATATGCCATTAGCCTTACGCTCCAGTAATGGCCGTCTCGCTCGTACAAAACCTTAGCACCACTATTGCTACCCGCACTTGCTGTAAGCGCAATACCAACCATGGCTACTATTAAAACCACTGTCTTTTTCATTGATTGTATAATAAACAAAGGTAACACAATCTGTTCTCCCTTTTATGCCCCGTAAACCTCTTTTCTTTCTCTCCCAGGGTTAAAACCGTGGGCTATATTTCACGTTCTTCATTTTTATTATGTTTGAAAAAAGAATTTTCAATGCCGCATTCCTACAACAAAATTTGGTTGCATGTTATCTTCTCTACCAAAAATTGGCAGCCACTTATTATCCAACCTGCAGAAAAACGCATTTATGCTTTTCTTATTCATGAATTAAAGGAGATGGGCTGCCCTGTAAGAATTGCAAACGGTATGCCCGACCATGTGCATTTGTTATTTCTTTTAAACCCAAACAGGGCTTCCACCGATGTTATTAAACAAATAAAAGGCTCAAGCACACGCTTTATTAATCAGGAAAAAATTACCCCCTTTCGAATTTGGATGGCAAACCGGATATGCTGCTTTTTCTGTTAGTGAGTCGCAACTGGATAAGACCTACTACTATATCAAAAACCAAAAAGAACATCATCAATATAAGGCGTTTGAAGAAGAATATAAAGAATTAATTGAGCTTTATAAAGCTACCGAAAGCTAACATTAACCCCTTACATAGCCCATGGTTTCAACCATGGGTAAAAAATATAGCCCACCATTTCAATCGTGGGTAAAAAAGACTCTTTATTCCAACTCGCTAAAAACCTCCGCATTCCACCGCTCTAAACCGGGCAAAATAACATCGGCAAAAGCAAACTTGGGGTTGGTGGTGTCAACATGGCTTGGTACGGCAACCGCCTTCATTTTAGCGGCTTTAGCAGCCAACAGGCCATAAAAGCTGTCTTCAAAAACAACACATTCTGATGGGTCTATGCCCAACGCCTTAGCCGCATTTATAAATACCGCCGGATGAGGTTTTCCGTACTCTTCAAACTGGGCAGAGTATAAGCCTTCGAAGTAATCGGCAATGCCTAAACCCTTTACCGCATTTTGGATTATTGCCAGATGCGACGATGATGCCACCACCATAGGTATATTCCGTTGGCTGAAAAAATCGAGGGTTTGCAACACACCAGGCATGGGCTTGGCATGGCTGTTTAGCAGCTCTATCATGCGGGCTACCACACGTTCTGCCAGTTCGGTAATTGTTACATCCTTCCACGGGTGCTTTTGGTACCAGTACTTCACGGCTTCGTCTATACGGTAGCCCTGGGTTTCCATGCACTGCTCGGCAGTAAGCATAAGACCCACGGTGGCAAACAGTTCCATTTCGGCTTGTTGCCAAAGGGGTTCAGAATCTACCAGTAAGCCGTCAAGGTCAAAAATGGCGGCTTTAATCATTAATACGGTATGGGGTTTATAAGGTCGGCGGCCTCGTTGCTCATTATTTTTGTAAAGCCAGAGCCATCAACATTGATACGAGCCAATGAAAATGGTTTTTGCCCGTTTGCACGGTACTGCAGATAAAGATAACTGCCATCTTCAGACCAGGCAGGCACTAAATAAGCCGCTCCGTCGGCACGCAACACCACGGTATTATCGTCGGCAAAGCTATACATGCGCAGGTTAGTATTTTCAAACAGGTTGGTTGGTGTAATGGCGGTGCCAAATACAAGGTAATTACCATTGGGCGAGAATGCCGGGTTTTCGTCCCACCAAGTATCGTTGGTAATGCGCACCTCATTAAATAAAGCCCACACATTGGTGTCTAAATCGGCCACAAAAATTTCCTGCTTAAACACGCTGCCCGAAGTAATATTATCAGGAAAAGCAGAATACGTTATTTTGGTGCCTGTAGCATCAACGGCCGGACAAGAGAACAAGCCTACCCTGTCGCTTAGCTGTATTGGGGCTGTGCCGGTAGTATCGGCCACAAATAGATGCCAGCGGTAGTTGTTATCGTCCTCAGGGTCTTGCAACTCTGCCGCCATAACAATATGCTTACCATCGGGGTGCCAGTTGGCATACCCTTGGGCACGCCAGTTGTATTGGCCTTTATCAATTAGTTTTTTGCCGCCCGTGCCGTCAATGTTAAACATCCAAAGCTCGGCATTGGTGTAATCATTTTCTTTAAAAAAGTTATCTATACCCGATTTGTAACAAATGAATTTTTGCCTGTCGGGCGAAAGGCGCACCCACCAGTAATCGAAGGAGACATCGTTAATTACCTGTATCAGCGAGTCGTTACGCTTGGTAAAAATCTGGAATGGTCCTTTTTCTGTAGAACTGTAAAACAGCGTATCAGCCACCGGCGATAGTAATACAGTTTCATTTTCGGGCAGCGAGTTTTCGCATCCAACCATTGCCAATGCAGCAAAAAGTATATATAAAAATGTTTTTCTCATTTTAAGACTGCTAAAATAGGGAGAGATTTGCTACAAGCCTATGTTTATGCACAATTATTCTGCCATTACCCTTTTAATAACCTGTTCTATAAGCCCTTCCATTTTAGGTTTGTACTGGGTGCTAAAGCGTTTGGTTACCCTGTTAGCCACTATTAAACAAATAGTTGCGGCGTTGTGGCCAAGCATTCCGGCAAGTGCGTAAATACCCGATGTTTCCATCTCGTAGTTACACAGCTTCATGCCGTTATAATCAAAGGTTTCAAACTTTGTGTTGATGTCGGGGTAGCGCAACGGCGCGCGCAAACGCCTGCCCTGCGGGCCGTAAAACCCATTAGCCGTAACGGTTATACCCGCGTTGTTGCCGGGCGAAAGCAGGTTGGTTAACCTTTCAGACCCTTTAAAAGCAAAGGGGTAGGCCAGTTCGCTGCCCCAATCAAGGGTGCTGGCAAAGTACTCAGCCAGAACCTCTTCTTCTTCGCTGGGTGTAAAGTCGTAAAAATTAGCCATGCCATCAATACCCATAGCGAATTTAGACACCACATACGTATCGGGCTCTATAGTAGCGTGCAAAGCGCCCGATGTGCCTATGCGGATAATATCAAGCGCCGTGTGCTGCTCTTTTACTGTGCGGTTTTGCAGGTCTATGTTTACCAGTGCATCCAGCTCGTTCAGCACAATATCGCAGTTATCAGTACCTATGCCCGATGATATTACTGAAAGCCTCTTCCCTCCTATCGACCCTGTATGGGTAATAAACTCGCGACTTTGGGTTTTAAAGTCGATGCTATCAAAATGCTTCGATACCTCGGGCACACGGCCGGGGTCGCCCACCAGTAAAATGGTGCTGCCAATATTTTCGGGGTGCAGGTTTAAGTGGTACACCGCGCCTTCGGGTGTCAATACCAGTTCTGAACTTTCAATGCGTTCCATACTTTCGCTTTGGGGTAAAAGTAGGAATTTTATTTCCCTTTGATTTTTTGCCTGATAAAAATGATTTGGTCGGGCGTTAGCAATGAAACAGGCAAAATGCACAACACCGAACGCATATAGTAGAGAAGCAGGTATCCGCCTATTTGTTGGGTGTCTGTAACATTGTTCCAGCTTACCTTGCTACTTATTCCATTTGTTGCCGACGCCAACCCTTCTTCACTTATCGTATAATTAACGCCGCTTTTAAGAAAACTACGCCTGTAAAGACGAAAAGCAGAGCCCCATATAACAATGGGCAACCCTATCAAAATTGCTGCTCCCGTAAAAAAATAGGTGCTCGTGCTATTTTCGTGGCTATAAATATCTATTGCTCCAACAACAATTGTAACAGCAAGAATATATAGGTTTATTGAACTTTTAAGATACCTCAACAACATGAGCCTTGCATACTTCGACTCCGGTATTCTAACCTCTACAGTAAACGGCCCCATATGTGTGTTATTACTGCTTAACAAGCTTTATAGTGGTTGCTCCCAGCCCCTCAACATTAAGGCAAAGCATATATATACCTGCTGCCAGTTTTGGGAGTGAGTTATCGAAACGGTTTATGCCTGCTGTTGATAGAGTTGTGTTTGACGATACCAGCTTGCCATACATATCTAGCAACTGTATGGTTGTATTGGCAGATACTTTAGCTGTCCACTGTATCAATAAAAGGTCGTTAAAGGGATTGGGGAAGGCCATTGCGTTCAATACATTATTTTCTGCCACCGATAGTGCGCAAGGGCTAACATACGGCCCGCCGGGCGACCCTTCGGGGCAACCGGCAAACCAGTTGGTACCTACGCTCATATTGCCTGTTTCACTAAGCAGTTCGAGGGTGTAGCCAACACCGTCGGGCGTAAGTGGCCACGGAGTTTCGTCATTGTAGCGGACTGATGCTACCAGTTTGCCCGTTTGGTCATACAACCTACAGGCATCGCCACTGCCGCTTAACCCAGATAAGATTGGCCCTGTTTTATTGGTAACCGATGCATGCCTGTTGGTAAACAGGGTATTGTCTTTATACAAAACCAAATGGCCGTTGGCGGGTAAAATAGTGCCGCCGGGTATAGTATAGGGCAGGGTATCTTTATCATCTAAAAACTTGTAGTTGCCAATAGCAATAGGGTTTGCTGTGGTATTATGTAACTCTACCCAATCGTCAGCGTCGGCTATTGGAGATGAGTTGTAGTTAATCTCGCTAAATACAATGGGGTAGTTGCAGGGTGTATAAGCCACTCCCGGCGATCCGCCGACACAACCCGGAAACCAATTGGCAGGGTCGCTCAGGTTACCTGCGGGGTCGGCAAGTTCCAGCGTAAAGCCAAGGCCATCGGCGGCGTTGCCCCAGCC
>CAMBQF010000048.1 GCA_945869825.1 Chitinophaga pinensis
CCGCATTTGCTGGCAGTATTTACAATAAGTACCACTTTGCCTTTGTAGGTGCTAAGCGGAACATCTTGCCCCGTAAGGCTTTTCATGGTAAACTGGTAAATATCGCCTTTGGCTTCTGATGCTTTATAGGCAGTAGTATCGCCCTCTGCACTATTGTTACTAACGCCGCAGCCCAAAAGCAACAGTAGCGCCGATACCCATTTTATTTTCATAATAAATTGTTTCATAATAACACTAAACAAAGGTACTTACAATTGGTTCATTTATTACTGGTTGGCCCTGCGGTTGAAAATAATGTAGCCCAACGTGAATATGAGCGAGAATGGTTTTTTCTCGTTTTGGTAATAATTGCCACTTAGGCTTATTGGGCCAATGGGCGAATCGTAAACCAGGGCGGCGCTACCCATATAGGCAGCACGGCTAAATGCTTTGGCGTAACTGGCAGTTTGTTGCGGGGTTTCTATTATGGCCTTGTGAGGTAAAAACAAATAATTATCAAGCCTGAAATCAAAGCGTTTAAACAGGTTAACTATAACCTTACCGCCCACCGCGGCAAAGTTAAATGCCCTGAAATTGCTTAAGAAAAGTGTTCGGCTTTCTGGTATTGGTTGAAAGGCAGGTGCCATAAGCAACGTTGCAGTATAGTTTGCAAAAGGTTGTTGGTTTGATAAAACTCCTTCGGCATATAAGCCCAGTGTTAAGCGTTTTGTTACGAAAAAATAATTTTCGTATTGCACCTTAAAGCGGGCAATGCTTTGGGTTTGTTTTATGCTGTTATTGGCAAAGGCAGTAGAGCCGGGAATACTTTCTTCCTGCCCGAATATGTAATACATTTTGGCTAAAAAGTAACTGCCCTTATTGGCGTATTGCTTGCGGTTTAATGAACTTTCTTCGTAAAACACATCAGCAGCTAAGGTGTTAAAGAAAGTACGGTCTGTAGTATCGGCAGAGGTAAAGGTGTTGGTTTGGTAATACTCGTTACGCATGTTTGATAGCGAGAATGCGCCGGCCAGCTTGCCTTTGTTTTTAACGGGGGTAGCTACTAAAAAATTGAACGATCGTTCTGTTTGAAATAAGTATGAAGGTTGCACTTCTTCGAAAAACGAGGTGCGTGATGTAAAGTAATCAAATGAATTTAACGTAAAATCGGCCTCAAAATAAAAGGGGATAATAGTTGGATAATCTAAACGCACTTTAGCCTGGACCGAGCCATAAAACTTACCAAAATAGGCATTAGCATAAAAGCGTTGCCCAATTTTACCCAGGCGTTTATATTCAAGCGAGATAAAGGCGGTATTGATAGGTTTTGATGAAAAACAGCCGCCAAACTGGGCAATTATATCGCGGTCTTGTTTTACATCCAGATACAAATCAAAAATGTTGCGCTCAAAATTATACTTAGCACGGGGATATAGTTTTTTAAACTGTTCGTCTGATACTAATCGAAAATAGTCGGCGCGTAATTTATCAATAGTAGTGAGTTTGTTGCGGGTAGATAGCGACCGCATAATGTAATCGTTCTGGTTTCGGTTAAGCCCGTTTACATAAATATTTTCAAAAACTAAAGGTGGTTGCTTTGCTTTAAAGGCCGCACGGGCAGAGTCTCGTTGCATTGGAGAAACCTTTCGCTTAACCAGCATTTTTATTGTATCTATTTTTGTTAAGGCCGTATAATAGCCAATATCGTAAGTGTTTTGTACGCTTGAAAAGTCAAAAATGCCAATATTAACTTCGGGTTCTATAAGCACCATATTATCGCAAATAGAGCCGTAGTTTGTTTTGGTCATAAGCATGGCCCGAATCTGAGAGAACAGGTTATCCTCGTCGGGGCTTTTGCCGCCGTGGCCCGCTACGTTGCTACCAATAATATAGTCAGGAAAAAAATCGTCGTACATTACATTAGATGGGAAGTTGTTGTACAAACCGCCATCAAACAATACCCGCCCGTTTACTGATATGGGCTTAAAATAAAACGGGAACGATGCAGAAGTACGCATTCCATCTGCCAGGTTACCGCTTTTAAAAACCACCTCTTTTTGGTCTTCAACATCGGCAGCAACACAACGAAAAGGCAGTAGCAGGCTATCGTAGTTATAATTTGCTGCAGCCCCCGGCCCGGCGGTATGTTCCATAAGGGCAAAATCCATAGCGTTGGTAGATACTATGTTGGTTGGTATAGTGGCCTTAAAAATACTATCAATAGAAAACTTGAATGAAAAGCCACCGGCATCGGGGTCTTTGCGTTTAAAGTAGTATACATAACCCGGCTTTATTTTGCCCTGTGCGGCATAGCTAAAATCATCAGACGCCATGTATTTTAAAATTTCGTCTGGGCTCCACCCGGCAGCATACATACCACCAACAAGGGCACCCATAGAAGTACCTGCAATATAATCTACAGGGATGTTATTTTCTTCGAGCGCTTTTAAAACACCAATATGCGCTATGCCTAATGCCCCGCCACCGCTAAGCACCACGCCTACGCGTTGTGAAAATGCATTGGTATACCCTAAAATTGATACAAAAAGGAGGAGTAGAAACTTATTCATGCTGAAAGTGTAAAGTTAACACAAAAACCCTGCCTTTATTGTAGCTGTAGCGTGTTTTTAGATATTATTTTTGTGTTAAGTGAGAGTAGTATTACCTGTTGATAGTTTAACAGTATATTTTATTCGGCTGTACGGCTATTTTTAGCAACTTTGCAGTGCAAATAACAAGCATGAGCACAATACATAATTTTGGCGCGGGCCCGGGCATACTGCCTAAAACCGTTTTTGAACAAGCATCGCAAGCTGTTTTAAACTTCAACAACTCAGGTTTATCGTTATTAGAAATGTCGCACCGTAGCAAAGATTTTGTTGCCGTGGTAGATAATTCCGTAGCTCTGGTAAAAGAACTATTGAATGTGCCTGAGGGCTATTCGGTATTGTTTTTACAAGGTGGTGCAAGCACCCAGTTTATGCAGGTGCCATACAACCTTATGAAACAAGGCGGCAAAGCGGCTTACCTTAAAACAGGGGTATGGGCATCTAAAGCAGAGAAAGAGGCCCGTTTATTTGGCGAAACCGTTGTGGTTGCATCATCAGAAGATAAAAACTACAACTATATACCAAAGGAATATGCTATCCCCGCTGATGTGGACTATTTCCATTGCACATCAAACAACACGATATACGGCACACAAATGAAGAGCTACCCAAACAGCCCGGTAACGGTTGTTTGCGATATGAGCAGCGACATCTTCAGCAAGCCTGTTGATGTTTCTAAATTTGGGCTGATATACTGTGGTGCGCAAAAAAATATGGGCCCTGCAGGTGTTACTATGGTTATTGTTAAAGACGAAATTTTGGGTAAAACCGCACGTGCATTACCCAGCATGATGGACTATACAGTTCACATAAAAGAGAATTCATTATTCAATACCCCTCCGGTATTTGCTATATACGTAAGTATGCTTACGCTGGAGTGGGTAAAAGCCCAAGGCGGTGTTGTCGAAATGGCAAAACGCAACCAGGCTAAAGCTGAGTTGCTGTATACCGAGATTGACCGCAACCCCTTATTTACCTGCCCTGTAGCTAATGAAGACCGTTCAGAAATGAACGCTATATTCCTGCTTACTGATGAATCTAAAGAAGAAGCTTGGAATACCCTTTGTAAAGAGGCTGGCCTGCATGGCTTAAAAGGTCACCGCAGTGTTGGTGGCTATCGCGCCAGCATGTACAATGCTTTACCAATTGAAAGTGTTGAGGTGTTGGTAGAGACGATGCGCGAGTTTGAGCGACGCAACGCTTAATCTGAAAGTTGAAATCTGAAAGATAGAGCCTTCTCGTTTTAAATGAGGGGGCTTTTATATTTCCATCCATGCCTTATCGAAAAACGTAAGGGTGGCGCCTGCAATAAAGGTTTCTAAATTGGTTTTGGTATTGGCTTTTTTGTTTGTCAGTTCAATAAGGTAAACCGCAAAACCCGTATTCCAATTGTCGGGGACGTGGAATACAAACCTGCGCCTGTGCGGCTTAGTCAGGGAGTATTTAATCTCTTTAATATAATCGATAGTAGATGATACCCCTCTTAAACCATGTATTTCATCTTTATGGGCTTTGCTCCCGTCAATGTATCGCCAGCCATCATCATGCTCAGTGCAGGTTTGGCCTATGCCGCAGTAAATGTCTTTCGGCGATATAAGCCCTGAGGTAAAAATGCTCTGGTATTTAATTGCATCGTTAGTTAAGTAAAGCCTAAAGGTGTCGCAGACAATAGCGGTTGTTTGGTGGGTAGTATCAATGGTTATGGTTTGCGTGTTTTTTGGGTAAAGATTATAACCTGTCCAATAGCTGTGGTAAAATACATTTTTAATATGCGATGTACGTTGCCGCTGGTACTTATCGGTATTAAAGCCATACGCATCAACCTTAGTATTGGTTTTGCAGGCTTGCAGGGCAATTAATACTAATAAAAACAGGCAACAGTTTCTCACAGCATTCATAGTGTATAGATGCTTAACGCAGTAGGCTTACATAAATTGTATGGAGATTACCTACCCAACACTTTCCCAATCCAGGGCAGGCGGTTCTCGGCCATGCGGTCCATTTCGGCCTGCATTTGGCCTAACAGTTCTTCGTTTAGCTTGGCTAATATTTCGGGGTTACGGGCATCTTCTTTTTTCACATCCAGCGTTTGGGTAAACGGAGGTAACACACTCACCGTAATTTGCGCGGGTAGTGGCAAAGCAGGCAATGTAAAGGGTAAAACATTTAGGCGGAACTTCTTTTTCCAGCCCAACAACTCAGCTACTTCGGCACCATCGTACCACGACAGCACAGCCTCGTGTCCACCTATAGAAACTACGGGCAAAATAGGTACACCAGCTTCTATAGCCAGGGTTATATAGCCTTTGTGGTTATAAAAATCAACCGTATAGCGCTCTTTAAAAGGCTTGCAGGTTTCGCGGTCGCCACCTGGGTATACCATTATAGAGTAGCCGTGGCTAAGTGCCTCAATAGCGTTTTTATACTCGCCGCGTATCATACCGGTGCGCACAAAAGGGGAATTTATTTTCTCTTGGATATCAACGGCAAACGAGTGGGTAAGCCCTAACATATTTGGTTGTTCGGGCGTTTTTTCCATAATGTACTTCCCCGACCATAAAAAGGTTTCGGGAGTATAATAGGCGCCACCGTGGTTGCCAACACCCAAAAAGTTGCGGTTGGGTATATTCTCAAATCCTTTGTATTCAGCCCTAAAGTATTTCTCCAGTTTAGGCAATATGTTTTTTGCCAGTGTGTGGGCTAACTCAGGGTCGTATGTTTTTAAGAATTCCGGTTGGTTTTCCATTAGGTGGTTTTTTTACAAAGGTAGCTAATAACTCTCCCGCGACAATACCCTTTATCGCGATAGCAACTTTACAACGGTCTTGCCCCCTCTCTTAATTTTAAGAGAGGGTATGGGGGGAAAGTTTACAAGAATTCACTTTATTTGGTATTAATATGTACACACTAAGCAACTATAGGTTTGTAAACTGGGCACGCAATGTGCGTTCAAGGCCCCATACCTATTTTTTGCCTGGTAATACAGATGATGTGCAGGCCATAGTAAAGCGCGCAGTAGCCGAGGGCCGAAAGGTGCGTGTGGTAGGTGCAGGGCACTCGTGGAGCGCGGTTGCCGCTACCGATGATTTTATGGTAAGCCTGGATAAGCTAAACAGCATTGCGCATGTAGATAAAGAAACGTTGCAGGTAACGGTGCAGGGCGGCATAAGGCTGAAGCACCTGCACAGGCTGCTGTACCCTATGGGATTGGCTATGCAAAATATAGGCTCAATATCAGAGCAAAGTATTGCAGGGGCAATATCAACCGGTACGCATGGCACGGGGTTGGATTTTGGCATATTAGCATCGCAGGTGGTGGCGCTAAAGCTGGTAAATGGGGTAGGGGAGTTGGTAGAACTAAAAGCGGGCGATGATGATTTTACAGCCGCTGCCGTTTCGTTGGGCTGCATGGGTATTATTACTGAGGTTACCTTGCAGTGTATTGACTTGTACCATGTAGAAGAGGTAGCAACGCCTGTTTTGTTTGAAGATATGGCAAGCAACCTGCTTACGTGGGCAAAGGGTGCACAGCACCCCAAGGTGTGGTGGTTTCCGCATACCAAACACGCCATGCTGTATAGCTACACCAAGGTGAGCGATGGCATACGCGATACCTTTGCCAAGCAGTATATTGATGATGGGGTGGTGTCTAAGTTGCTCTTCAGGGGCTTTTTAAGCATGGGGCATATAAGTCACGGGTTTAGGCCGCTGGTAAACCGTGTTATCGGGACTATATTTTTAAAGAAGATAAGCAGGGTAAACCTTAACTATAAGGTGCTGAATGTGCCTATGCCGCCACGCCACCGCGAAGCGGAGTATGCTTTTCCGCTGGATAAAGCACCCGAGGTGTTGAACAGGTTGCATACCCTTATCAACACCCAAAACCTAAAGATGAACTTTGTACTGGAGGTACGTTTTACTAAGGCCGACGATTTCCTGCTTAGTGCCTGCAACGGCCAAGATAGCTGCTACATAGGTTTTTATTATGCAGGAGAGAAGAACTGGAACAGCTACCTAAAACTGTTTGAGGCTATTGCTATGGAATACAGCGCCCGCCCGCATTTGGGAAAGGAGTTTACGGTTGATGCATCGTACCTGCAAACCATAATGCCGGGTATAAAGCAGTTTGATGCGCTCCGCAAAACCTACGACCCACATGGGGTTTTTGAGAATGGGTTTACGCAACAGCTATTTCAATTCACCTCATAAAAAAGCCCCCGATTGTTCAGGAGCTTTTCTGTATAATTCAATTCTGAAAATTACTTTTTCTTAGGCTTATTGTTTGGTTGCTCAGGTAGTTTTACACCACGTTGTTTAGCCATATCTTCCAGGCGTTGCTGGAATTTCGATTTTTTATCAGCCGATGGTTTTTTACGGTTCTCCTGAATTTTAGCGTGCAATGCTTTCTCATCAACAGTGCGGCGAAGGCCTTCCTGTATCACTATCGACATCATGGTAGAGATGAAGTAGTAGTAGCTTAAGCCCGCAGGATAGCTGTTAAGTACACCCAAGAAGATGATTGGCATTAAATACATCATCCATTTTAGCTGGGCAAACTGTTGGTCTTGTGCCTGGTATTTGCTATTTACCCATGTAAACAACAGCGTAGAAGCCGTCATTAACAAAGTAAACAAGCTTACGTGGTTGCCGTAGAATGGTATGCTGAATGGCAGGGTAGCAATCGAGTCGTAAGTAGAAAGGTCGTTTGCCCAAAGGAAGCTTTGTTGGCGCAGCTCAATAGCCGATGGGAAAAAGCTGAACAATGCCAGTAATATAGGCAATTGCAATAGCTGCGGTAAACATCCGCCCATAGGACTAACCCCGGCCTTTTTGTAAATAGCCATGGTGGCCTGTTGCTTAGCTAAGGCATCATCCTTTGGTATTTTGGCGGTAGCCGCTTCAATATCAGGTTTCAGAATCCTCATTTTAGCGGTAGATAGGTACGCCTTATAGGTAAGGGGCAATATCAACAGCTTTAAAAACAGGGTTAACAGTAAAATTACAATACCGTAGTTTAGGTTGAAGCTATCTAAAAACTGGAATACCGGGATAACCAGGTATTTGTTTACCCATGTAAACAGGCCAATGCTGCCCAAAGGTATCTGGTCTTCCATATCAAGGCCATACTGCTTAAGAATGTTGTAGCGGTTAGGGCCAAAAAAATATTTCATGCCATAGCTTTCAGTCGGCTTGTGGCCAAAAGGAAGGCTAAGGGTAGCAGTGTTGGTTTTAATGTGTACCTGGTCGCTGTCGGGGTATGTTTTTACAACTAAATCGAGCGGTTTTTCAAAAGCTGAGTCAGCTATAAGTGTAGAGCTGAAAAACTGTTGTTTAAACGAAATCCATTTAACTTTTGCCTCGGCACTTACTTTATCGTCGCTGGTAAGCGACAGGTTGTCCACATTATCATCAGCATACTTGTAGTATATGCTGCTTTGCTTGCGCTCGGTTTCGCCCAGGCGTTCCTGGCGGGTAAGGGTGCTGGCCCATTCAAAGGTTAGGTTTCCTTGTTTGGCATCAACCACCGTATTCATTCCCTCCAATTTTATTTTAAAGCCCAACAGGTAGTCGTCGCCTTTTAGCGAGTATACATATTCAATATAGGCACCACTGGCGGTATTTAGGCGCAGGGTAACAGAATCTTTGTTGGCACCTGTTACGCTTACCGATTTGCTGTTGGTATCAAAGTAAAAGTCGGCAGTGTTAAAGGCTACATTGTTAGAGAAAAACTTAAGCGAAGTGTTGTTTGTTTCCTCAGTTAACAATACCAACGGCTTTTGGTCGTAGTTTTTAAAGCCTTTCAGCTCTACGCGTTTAATCTCGCCCCCTTTGGTTGATATATCAACCTTAATCTTCTCATTCTCCAGGGTGATGGTTTTAGCTGTACCCTTAGCTGCCGCTGCAAACAAACCAAACTTAAGGCTGTCGGTTTTAGCAATAACAGAGTCGGGCAGGGTAGCCATTTTAATAGAATCGGCCTTAATGCGGGCCTTTTCTTTCACCGCATACTCAATTGCTTTTAGGTCTTTTTCTTTAGTAGCCTTGGCAATTGAATCGTTTGCACGGTCAATTTTCTTTTGTTCTTCAGCAGATGGTTGAGTATAGAATTGGTAGCCAATTAAAATGGCAAATATCAATACAAAACCATATATGGTATTTCTATCCATTAGGGGGAATTATTTAAGCGCGCAAAGGTAGCAATTAACTGATAACTGGTAGTTGATAACTTTCAGTTTTATAAGCAGACGGATTTGAGGGGAGGATATTGTATTAAACTAAAAGTTAAAAGTGAAAAACTAAAAGGCAATGCGTTAAATAGAAAATTAAGCTGAGCCTAGTTCTTTTATGACCGCCTTCAGCGGTTGTCTGCCGACAGAGATACTTTCTTTATCCGTTATTTAATTGTTTTTCAAAGGAACGAATGAACTTCGTTTGCTTGTCAAAAAAAGTACCCAAAGAAAAGACACCACGCCCAAAAACACTGCAATTTTGCTTTCGCACACCCCGACGACTGCGTGTCGGGGCAAGAGCTAACCACACTAGTTGCCATGCAAAATTTTGTGTTCGCGCCGGGCGTGGACTACCCACGCACACTTTAAGTGAAAGCTTTAATTTTTTTCAATACCTACTTGAAAGAAATTTTATTTACCAACTAAGAACAACCCACTACTTATTACACTCCTTAATAAAGTCTACAAATAGCGGGTGGGGGCGGTCTACATTACTGCGGTATTCGGGGTGGAATTGCACGCCTACAAACCATTTATTGGTCGGTATCTCTACAATCTCTACCAGCTTACCGTCGGGGTTAATACCCGTAGCCATCATACCTGCTTTTTCGTAGTCTTTCAGGTACTCGTTGTTAAACTCAAAACGATGGCGGTGTCGCTCTAAAATGCGTTCCTCAGCATATATTTTAAGGGCTAACGAGCCCTTTTTAAGTTTACAGGCATATTGGCCCAAACGCATGGTGCCACCTTTTTTAACAATGGTACGCTGCTGTTCTAACAGGCTGATAACAGGGTCGGTGGTGTTAACGTCCATCTCGGTGCTGTTAGCACGTTTAAGGCCCAGTACGTTGCGTGCAAATTCAATAACGGCACACTGCATACCTAAGCAAATACCCAGGAATGGGATGTCGTTTTCGCGCACATATTTAATAGCCTCTATTTTACCCTCAATTCCACGCTCGCCAAAGCCCGGGGCTACAATAACTCCCTTGGCGTTTTTAAGTAGCTTGGCAACGTTTTTAGCGGTAACATCTTCGGCTTTAATCCACTCAATTTTTACGCTGCACTCATTGGCGGCACCGGCGTGTATAATAGATTCTACAATAGATTTATACGAGTCTTTCAACTCTATATACTTACCTACCAACGCAATGGTAGTTTCGGTTTTAGGGTTTTTAAGGCGAGATAAAAACGTTTTCCATTTATCTAAATTAGGCTTGCCTTTGTGTGGAAGGTGCAACTTATCCATAACCACAATGTCAAGCTTTTCTTCCTGCATCATCATAGGTACATCGTAAATGGTCGACGCGTCCATCGATTCGATAACCGCGTTTGCATCAACGTTACAAAACAGGGCTATTTTCTTTTTAAGGTCTTTACCTAATTCGTGCTCTGTGCGGCAAACCAATACATCGGGCTGTATACCGTATGCCAGTAGAGATTTTACAGAATTTTGCGTAGGCTTGGTTTTTAACTCGCCTGCAGCGGCTAAGTAAGGCACTAAGGTTAAATGGATACAAAGGGCGTTGGTAGAACCTACCTCATACCGTATCTGGCGCACAGCCTCTATAAATGGCAGCGACTCAATATCGCCCACCGTACCGCCAATTTCAGTTATTACCACATCGTAACGGCCGGTTTTGCCCAGTTGTTTAATGTTGTACTTAATCTCATCTGTAATATGCGGCACCACCTGAACGGTTTTGCCAAGGTAGTCGCCGTGGCGCTCTTTGTTAATTACATTTTGGTATATACGGCCGGTGGTAATGTTGTTGGCCTGCGATGTAGGAACCCCCAAAAAGCGCTCGTAGTGGCCAAGGTCTAAGTCGGTTTCGGCACCGTCTTCGGTAACGTAACACTCGCCGTGCTCGTAGGGGTTAAGTGTACCCGGGTCTACGTTGATGTAGGGGTCTAACTTTTGAATGGTAACTTTAAGGCCACGTGCTTGTAATAATTTAGCTAATGATGCGGATATGATTCCCTTGCCTAATGACGATGCAACACCGCCTGTAACGAAGATATATTTTGTAGATGACATGACCTGATTTTTCGACTATCAGGGCTCAAATTTACACATAATTTTTGACGTTAAGGTTATGTTATTTTTTATTTCGCAGTTTATTTATTTCAACCGCCTCATGTATCAGGCTTTGCAGCAGGGGTACATCAATATCTTCTACTTTCTTAAAATGTATTTTGCGTATCACTTTAGTATCGGGTGGGCTGAAGGCTTCTTGCGTAAGCATGTATTTGCCCTTTACAAAAGCTATGTATACGCCTTTGCTATCGCGGCTTAAAAAACAGCAGGCCTCCAGATAATGAAACACGGGCAGGTACTTATCGTGCCTTTCTTCAAAACCTATGGCGGTGTCTAAAATAATATCGCGCAACACAGCAAAAATCTCCAGGTGGTGGGGTTTCTGTTTGTCTAAATAGGTGCTCATTGTTGTTTGTTTCCCTCACCCCCGGCCCCTCTCCCGTGGGGAGAGGGGAGGTGAAATGTTACTGCCTTATTTTACCCGGGGTTTACACCCCGGGCTACAAATATTTACCCCTACGGGGTTATTAAATCTGTTAGTTTTTAAAAGTGGATGGTAAAGGTGGCGCCGGCGCCAAGGGTGCTGCTAACCCCAATGTTACCGCCCTGGCTTTCTATCTGATTTTTTACCAAAAACAGGCCTACACCGTGGGCATCTTTACGGCGGGTAAACACTTTATACAGCCCGAATATTTTGCCGCTGTGGCGGTTAAGGTCTATACCTATACCATTATCAGAAAACACCAGCACCGGGTTTTCATTTTTTTTATAGCTGCTAATGGTTATATGTGGCGTACGGTTGGCACTGGCGTATTTTATGCTATTGGTAATAAGGTTCATAAATATACTCTTCATGTACTCTTTGGGGAAACTTATGGTGGGGCATTCGTCAAAGTTAACGGTAAACAAAGCATCGCTGTTGCTGATAATGGCGGCCAGCTCTCCCTGCACCTTGGTTAGCATACTTTGCAGGTTATTTTCGTCTTTACTAATATCAATGTTGTTGCGTATTTTAAGTGCCTCGGCAAGGGTGTCAATCGTTTCAATAAGCAGCGATGCACTTTGCGACATTTTTTGCAGGTACTGGTCTTTGTTTTCAGGCTCAGTATCGTGTTTCAGTAAATCAACTAGCATGTTAATATTAGCGGCGGGGGCACGCAGGTTGTGCGATGTGATGTAGGCAAAATTTTCAAGTTGTTCTTTTTGGTTTGCCAATACGTTTTTTGCTTCTGTAATCTCAGTAATATCGTGTGCCTCTACAATTATAAAAGCAATCTTCCGGTTGGTATCGTATATGGGCTTGGTAGAGACGGTAAGGTAAACGGTGCCCAAGGTATCGCCGTTAAAAAGTATACTTTCTTTAGACTGTATACCGTTGTTGGCATCTGCAACAAAGCGCTTTAAAATACTACTTCCCATTTTATCAATAGGGCTTTCGCCAATTTCCCAAATGTAGGTTCCCAGTACCTCGTAAAGGTTTTTTCGGCGTAGGTTTAGCAAACTGGGGCTGCACTCTACATAGGCTCCATCGGGGCTAAGCAGTGCCATATAGCTGCTTACGTTGTTAAATATGCCCCTAAACTTAAGGGTGGCATTTATCAGCGAGTCTTCAGCAATCTTACGGTCGTTAATATCTATCAGCGAGCCCAGCATACTAGCTGCTTCGCCATTTTGATTAAAGGTAATTTTGCCGCTGGCCAGGTACCACTTGTATATACCGCTTTTGGTTTTTAACCTGTATTCAATATAAAATACAGGGTGTGCCGGGGTATGCTGGTGGTGTATAGCAAAGGCCGCCTTTACATCGTCGGGGTGAATAAGGCTAGTGAAATTATCAAGGCTGGCTTCAATTTCGTTTTCTTGGTAGCCAAGTAGTTCAAAGTAGCGCTTAGACCATAATTGCGTGGGTTTATTAATATCGGGCCAATGCCAAACGCCAGCCGAAATGGCGTCAATAACGGCTTCGTACAGGTGTTTTTGTTCTTCAAGCAGGCGTTCTGTGCGCACCAGCTCTGTAATATTTTGGGTTACAGCCATGCCGTAGGCGTAACCATCTTCATCGGCTTTTATACAAGAAAAGGTAACCAGGTAGGTATCTTCAGCACTTTCCAGCTTTATCTGAAAATTCTCTCCCCCAATTGCTCTGTTATAAAAAGGCAAAATATAAGTATAGCGTTCGGGTAATATTTCATATATAGTTTTACCCAGCATATCTTCAGGTTTATATCCCCGCTTAATAAGCTCTTCCCCTTCGGCAAATACGTAGCGGAAATCGCTATCAAAAATAAGTATAGAACTATTGGGTATACTTGATACTATTCCTTTAGATACCAGTGGTATCTGGCTACTCTTAATCCTGTCCATAAAACGTTTAAGAAGATTAAAGGTAACAAATAAAAGCAATAATTAGCTCATAAACTAAGTTGCCGGGGGAACTTCTTTATCTTCAGCTGGTAGGTTCCATGGTGCTTCGGGGTCGTCAGGTTCATCCTCCTCGTCTTCAAAATAGGCACGTTCTTTAGGGCCGAAGGGTAGGTAATATATAGCGCACATTACCCCGGCCAGCATACCGCATACATGAGCCTCGAACGATACATCAGGAAAAATGGGAAACAAGCCCCAGAACATACTGCCGTATAAAAAGGCCACTAAAAACGATAGCATCACCAAATCGTTGCGGCGGCGCAAAAATCCGCTAATCAGCACAAACGACCATAACCCGTAAACCACTCCGCTGGCGCCAATATGGTAACTATCTCTTGCAAACATCCATACCCAAAGGCCGGTGAGCACATAAATGAGGAAGAAAACCCTGAAGGCAATATCGCGGTAGGTGCCAAAAAGTATGAGACCTAACACCAGCATTGGCAATAGGTTAGATAAAAGATGGTTCCACTCGCCATGTATAAAAGGCGATAGAAATATGCCACGGGCTCCGGTAGCATCTCGCGGCAATATGCCAAAAGATATTACCTTTAGGCTGTTGCCAAACACCAGGTAGGCAATAACCATAAGTATGCAAATGGCTATTGGAAACCAGATGAGCGAGCGTTGTTTAGTTACCCCATTGGGTGTTTGTGTGTTTTCCACTACCTACAAAAATAAAAAAACGGAACAGGTTTTGTAAGAAACCTATTATATATAGTTACAGTATAATATGAATATGAAGCAATTGTACGCTTTATTTTGTTTAGTTTTTATCTTTTTTGCGGCAGCGCAGGCTCAACCTGCTACACCACAATTGCAAACCCCCTGTGTGGTTATGGAGGGGTTAATGAAAGAGTTTCCTAATAACTTTATAGCTTACATAGGCGATGATATTGAGGTTGATATGTTTAGTCAGCAAGATGCCCGTTTTCAATCTAAAATAACAATACCCGGCGCCCGCGAAACCTTTTTTTATAACGAGGTTTATAGCAAAGCCAACATATTTTATACAAAGTTTTACGAAGGGGGCGACTCTGCCCTTGCCAATGGTGAGTTTAGAAAGTGGCGCAATAAGCTGGAGGGCTGTACTACATTGCCTTTTGGAACTTTGGGTGCTATTGAGAGCGAAGACGAGTATGAGAAGAAAATAATCTGGTATCCGTTTGATATTACCGGCGATATGGAGAAGAAATACGGTAGCCTGCAAATTGAGTTTAAAATTTTTAAATGGAGTAAAATGAAGCCCAATGGGCAATTAGACCCTGTTTATACATTAGAAATGAGGATTTTGCGTAGCTCATAACGGCTGTGTTTTTTTCTTTTGTGCCGAACAATTCGGCTTGTCAATAGTTCTATTTTTGTCCTTTTATGTTTATTGATGAGAAAGCATTGCGATTTTTTGATTATCGGGTCGGGAATAGCCGGTTTAACCTACGCGTTAAAGGTGGCCTCTAGTGGCAAGGTATTAATGATTACCAAAAGTAACGAGAGCGAGAGCAACACCAAATATGCACAGGGAGGCATTGCTGCTGTGTGGGTAGAGAGCGACAGCTTTGAAAAGCATATACAGGATACCCTTGTTGCCGGCGATGGGCTTTGTAACGAAACCGTAGTGCGCATGGTGGTTAGCGAGAGTACTGACCGTGTAAAGGAGCTGATAGAGTGGGGCACCAATTTTGACAAAACCCCTGGTGGAGATTATGATCTGGCCAAAGAGGGCGGCCACTCTGAACACCGCATACTACACTATAAAGATATTACCGGCTACGAAATTGAACGTGCCCTGCTGGCACAGGTGAATAGCCACCCCAATATTGAGATTTTAGACCACCACTTTGCGGTAGATATTATTACCCAACACCATTTGGGCGAGGAGGTAAACAGTCAAACACCCGATATAAAATGCTACGGCTGCTATGTGCTTGACACCAAAAGCGGAAACATGGTTACCGTGCTGGCTAAAACTACCCTGCTGGCTACCGGTGGAGCTGGTAACGTATACGCTACCACCACCAACCCCATAATAGCCACCGGCGATGGTATTGCCATGGCTTACCGTGCCAAGGGCACGGTAGATGCGATGGAGTTTATCCAGTTTCACCCCACATCGTTATACAGCCCCGGCGAGCAACCCTCGTTTTTAGTTAGCGAGGCCGTGCGTGGGGCGGGGGCCGTGCTAAAAAACCTATTTGGCGATGAGTTTATGCAGAAGTACGACGAGCGTGGATCGCTTGCACCGCGTGATATTGTTGCCCGCGCTATTGATAACGAGATGAAGCTTTACGGACACGACTTTGTGTACCTTGATTGCCGCCATATCGACCTTGAATCGTTTAAAGCCCATTTTCCTAACATATACGATAAGTGCCTGAGCAAGGGCATAGACATTACAAAAAATATGATACCCGTTGTGCCCGCTGCCCACTATGTTTGTGGGGGTGTTAGGGTAGATTTGGATGGCTGCACCACTATAAAAAACCTTTATGCCGCCGGCGAATGTTCGTGCACAGGCCTGCATGGCGCCAACCGTTTGGCATCAAACTCGTTGCTAGAGGCTGTTGTGTATGGCCACCGGGCATCGCAACATGCTATAGCGGCTGTTAATGCCATAGCTATTGAAGACCGCATACCCGATTGGGACTCGCACGGTACAGCAGCGCCCGAGGAGATGATTTTGATAGTGCAAAGCCAGCGCGAACTGCAATCTATTATGAGCAACTACGTGGGCATTGTGCGCTCTAACATCCGCCTTAAAAGGGCTTTTGACCGGTTAGAGATTATCTACGACGAGAACGAAAGGCTGTACGATAAAACTACCCTGTCTGTCCGCCTGTGCGAACTGCGCAACCAGATAACCGTTGCCTACCTGATAATTAAAATGGCTATGGCACGTAAAGAAAGCCGCGGCCTTCATTACTCGCTTACTTACCCAAAGCATAGCATCCATCAGGATTAATTTTCACAACCAATACTAATTCCGCCAAAAGCACGTTTTCAGGGCTTATGGTTCACTTTTTTTACTATCTTTGCACGATGTTTCGTCGCGAACTTAAATATATTTTCATTCTTACAGCCATTGTGTTTTTAGGCGCTTGTGCGGCTAAAAAGCAACCTGTTGCCATTAATCCTAACATACAGGATGAGGTGATTAGCGATGCTGTAGACTCTTGCGACTGTGGTAGCTATAACCGCCTGTTTAAAGGTACCAACTATAACCTTAAATACAGTTGCGCCCTTAAATACTACAAAAACAAGAAATACGATAAGGCCCTGGGATTATTTGAAGAGCTGGTGCCATTTTTAAAAGGCGATACCCGCGGCGAAATGGCTGCCTTTTTGTTTGCCTTTAGCAACTTCCATGTAGAGGATTACGAGAGCGCAAGCTTTTATTTTATGATATTCAGCAAAAGCTACCCTTTTAGCCCCCGCAGCGAGAATGCGGCCTACATGGTGGCCTACTGCGCTTATTTAAGTTCGCCTGATATTCCGCTGGACCCATCAAACACCTACCGTGCTATACAAGAGTTACAGTTGTTTATAGACCGTTACCCAACCAGCGCCCGCATACCTACATGCAACACGCTGATTGATAAATTGCGCCTTAAACTGGAAACTAAAGATTTCCGTATGGCTAAACAATACTACAAAATGCGCCAGTATAAGGCAGCCATAACATCGTTTAAAGGGGTGATGGCTTTATACCCTGATACAGAGTATCGCGAAGAATGCTTATATTTGATAATTAAATCGGCATATCTTTATGCTGCCGATAGTTTTGAGAGTAAAAAATACGAGCGTTATAAATTGGCTGTAGACAACTACTACAGTTTTAAAACACGCTACGCTACCAGCAAATACCTTGACGAATTGACTAAGATATTTGATGATAGCAAAGTACAAATGGAGAAGTATAAACCGTTTAAAGTTTAATATATAATGAGTAATTTTAAAGCAGTTAAGACCGACACAACTACAGTAACCCGCGATTTGCGTGAGTTTGAAGTAGCAACAGGCAATATTTACGAAAGCGTAACCATTATTGCCAAGCGTGCTAACCAAATTGGTGCTGAGATTAAAGAAGAGCTTAACCAAAAATTATCGGAATTTGCCCCGCACAACGATAACCTGGAAGAGGTTTTTGAAAACCGCGAGCAAATAGAAATATCTAAACATTACGAGCGCATGTCTAAGCCTACGCTTATGGCTGCACAAGAGTTTTTAGATGGTCAGGTTTACTTCCGTAACCCTGCTAAAGAGAACAAATAAGGTAAGCTTTGCTTAAGGGCAAAAAAATAATACTGGGTGTTACCGGTAGCATTGCCGCCTACAAGGCTGCTTTGCTGGTACGCCTGCTAAAAAAAAGCGGCGCCGAGGTTCGTGTTATCATGACCCCCGGCGCCCGCGATTTTATTACCCCCCTTACATTGGCAACCCTTTCGGGCAACCCTGTATTATCTGAATTTACAGAGGGCAATGAGGGTGTATGGAACAACCACGTAGATTTAGGCCTGTGGGCCGACCTGCTGGTTATAGCCCCGGCAAGTGCCAACGAGCTGGCTAAAATGGCCAATGGTCTTTGCGATAATCTGTTAATGGCTACTTACCTATCGGCCCGCTGCAAGGTGCTTTTTGCCCCCGCTATGGACCTTGATATGTATAAGCACCCCGCCACCCAAACCAATATTAAAAGGCTGCAAAGCTTTGGCAATATTATGGTGGAGCCTGCGGTTGGCGAACTTGCCAGTGGCCTTGTAGGTCAGGGCCGCATGGCCGAACCCGAAGAACTGGTAGCGGCTATTGCAGAGTTGTTGAGCGTCGCACAGCCTAAAAAAAAAAGTAACAAACGTATTTTAATTACCGCCGGCCCTACGGTAGAGGCTATAGACCCTGTAAGGTTTATATCTAACCACAGCAGCGGCAAAATGGGTTTTGCCATTGCCGAGGAGTTTGCCAACCAGGGTTATGCGGTTGATTTAGTTACCGGCCCTGTGCATATTAGCACCGTAAACCCCGGTATAAACCGTATAGATGTGGTTAGCGCTGCCGAAATGTTTGCCGCTACCACCAAACTGGCTGCCAAGGCCGATATTATTGTTATGGCGGCTGCCGTGGCCGATTATAAGCCTGCAAACCCATCAGACAAAAAGATTAAAAAGAAGAGTACCGAAATGGTTATTGAGTTGGCTAAAACCAACGATATACTGGCTACCGTGGGCAAAGGCAAAAAGAAAGGCCAGTTTTTGGCGGGCTTTGCTTTAGAAACGGATAATGAGCTTGCCAACGCCCAAAAGAAGTTAAAAGAAAAGAACTTAGATTTGATTGTACTAAACTCGCTGCAAGATAAAGGCGCGGGTTTTGGGCACGATACCAACAAGATAAAAATTATAACGGCTAACAATAAAACGTTTAATTTCGAGTTGAAAACTAAGAGAGAAGCCGCGGCAGATATTGTTGCGCACATACTTACCTTAGCTGTGAAATGAAATACCTGATATCCATATTTGTATTGTTTTTGGCCGGCCATTTGGCTGCCCAGGAACTTAATTGCCGTGTAACGGTAAACGCTACGCCCGCAGCACAACAGGTTGTTGATAAACGCGTATTTCAAAGCCTGCAAAAACAGGTGTATGAGTTTATGAATAATACGCAGTGGACTACAGACCAGTTTAAACGCGACGAGAAAATTGACTGCAACCTGCTTATTAACATTACCAAGGTAAACCCGCCCGATGAGTTTGACGCTACCATTACTGTGCAGAGCGAGCGTCCTATATTTAATTCAAGCTACAAATCGGTAATGCTTAACTATCAGGATAACGACTTTACCTTCCGTTACCTTGAGTATCAGCAGTTTTTGTATTCTGATAACAGTTTCCTTTCTAACCTGACCTCGGTACTGGCATATTATGCCCACGTTATTATAGCTATGGATTATGATAGCTACGCCCCTAAAGGCGGCTCTCCTTTTTGGACAAAAGCGCAGTCTATTGTGCAGTTTGCGCAAAATGCACCCGAAAAAGGCTGGCGTTCGTCTGATGGGTTCCGTAACCGCTACTGGTTTGTTGAGAATATTTTAAACCCCGTATTTGAGCCCATGCGCGATTGTAACTACAACTGGCACATGAAAGGTATGGACGTTATGTATGACCAACTTGATAACGGCCGCACCGCTATTTTAGATTGTTTAGACCTCTTGCAAAAGGTACATAAGGCCCGCCCGGCATCGTTCAACATGCAGGTGTTTTTCAACGCTAAGGCCCAAGAAATTGTAAACATATTCAGCGAGGCCCTACCGGCCGATAAGAACAGGGCTATCAACGTCCTCAACCAGATTGATGCGACGAACCAGAATAAGTACGCTAAGATATTGCAGCCGTAAAGGCAATGCATAATGAAAATATAGAGAAGCCCTGTCAGAAATGATGGGGCTTTTTGTTTGATATACCCAAACTAAATTGCCCCCGTGCAGGCTCTAACCAACAGCAGGGGCAATAAGAACATTTGGGGTTAAGTTTAAATAAGGTTATATCTATAGTAGCGTAGCGTTAGCCTTGCTGTCTATCAACTAGTTAATCTTAGATACTTTTAATGTTTTGGTAAAAGAGCCACTCTCGTTACGCACCGATAGGTGGTAAAGGCCCTGGGCAAGGTTATCGGTATTAAAAGTATAGGTCATTTTGCCTGCACCCTGCATTACCGCCTGCTCAAAGTTTACGGTTTTACCTTGTAA
>CAMBQF010000049.1 GCA_945869825.1 Chitinophaga pinensis
ACCGCCATTGCCACGCTACCCGAATTAAAAACCGAAGCCACGCCAAGTAATACGTTTACCGTAAACCTTACCAGCCGCATTACCTACGCACAGGCAAATATTATGGCAAACCAAACCATGGCTAACCAAAGCTACCAGATGGGCAAAAAAACCGTGGTGGTAGATAGTTTAAAGCTATCGGGCAACAACAACAAGCTGGTGGTAAAAACCTACGTTAGCAAAGGCTTAACAGGAATGGTATACCTCTGCTGCAGGCCCGAATATGATGTGGAGCAAAACCAGCTGGCTATGAAGGATGTTGACTTTGACATCAACACTAAAAATGTACTATACAAGTCGGCAGCGTGGATGATAGATGGCCTGTTCTCTAAAAAACTGGAGCAAAAGCTCATCTTTAAAATGGCCGACCAGCTGGATTCTGTAAAGGCCCAGATAAACGACCAGATAGCGGACTACCGCTACCAAAACCTGTTCACCCTTAAGGGCAAGCTTGATAAGGTGGAGATAAAAGGCATTTACATGGAACCCGACGGCATACGCGTAGCCCTTTCGGCCAAAGGCACAGCCAACATTTTAGTAGGCCTGGCCCCTACCCCACCCAAAAAGAAATAATGCAGAAGCTATCGGTAGTAATCATCGCATTTAACGAGGAGCACAACATAGGCCGTTGTATCGACTCTGTGGCAGGCATTGCCGACGAGGTGCTGGTGGTCGACTCCGGCTCTACCGATGCTACCGTAGCCATTTGCGAAAACAAAGGCGCACGCGTTATTCACCATGCCTTTGAAGGCCATATCGAACAAAAAAACTATGCCGCAAGCCAGGCCGCCAATGATTGGGTTTTAAGCCTTGATGCCGACGAAGCCCTGTCACCTGAGTTACACCAATCCATTTTACATTGGAAAAACTCTCCCCCTAATATAGGGGGAGTACCCGCAGGGGGAGGGGGTACTCTCGCCTACTCCATGAACCGCCTTACCAACTACTGCGGCCACTGGGTGCGCCATGGTGGTTGGTACCCCGATACCAAACTGCGCCTGTTTAACCGCACCTATGGTACTTGGGGCGGCACCAACCCGCACGATAAGTACGAACTGGCTGACAAAAACGCGCCCGTTGGCTTTTTAAAAGGCGATATACTGCACTACAGTTATTACACTGTTGACGAGCATTATAGGCAGATGAAATACTTTGCAGACATTGCCGCCAAAGCCAACATTGCCAAAGGCAAACAAGCAAACTCATCAAACCTGATAATAAACCCAGTGGCAAAATTCATCCGCCACTACATAATAAAGCTCGGCTTTTTAGATGGCGAAACAGGCTATACCATCAGTCGCATCTCTGCCTGGGGCACCTACCTCAAATACTATAAAATGCTCGAAATGCAGCGAGGCAGTAAATAACGCTTTCAGTTCTCCGATAAAATCGGCAAATTTGCACCTATGGAAGATAAGTTAAACGTTGGCATAACCCACGGCGATATAAACGGCATTAGTTACGAAATCATAATTAAAGCCCTGCTAGACCCTATGGTAAACGAACTGTTTACCCCTGTGGTATACGGCTCGGGCAAAGCCGCATCGTACCACCGCAAGGTGCTTGGCATAAACGACTTTAGCTTTAACATCATCAACCCCGGTGCGGCCTTTAACCACAAGGTGCCCAACCTGGTAAACGTTATAGAGGGCGAACCCGCCATTGAGCTTGGCAAAAGCACCTCCGAAGCCGGAGCAGCCGCCGTTAAGGCGCTGGAAATTGCCACCAACGATTTGCTGGAAGGTACTATTGATGTACTGGTAACAGCCCCTTTCAACAAATCAAATACCCAAAGCGATACCTTTAAATACCCGGGCCATACCGAATATTTAGCCGAGCGCGCAGGCGTTAAAGATTACCTGATGTTATTGGTTAGCGATACCTTGCGCGTAGGCACCGTTACCGGCCACCTGCCGTTAAAAGATGTGGCTGCCAACCTAAGCGTAGAGAAAATACTGGCCAAGGTTAAAGTGCTGCATAAATCGTTGCAGTATGATTTTGGCGTGCGCAAGCCTAAAATTGCCGTATTGGGCCTTAACCCCCATGCAGGCGACAATGGCCTTTTGGGTAGCGAAGAACTGAATATTATCAAGCCTGCCGTTGAGGCAGCCAACAAACTGGGCATTATAGCCTACGGCCCTTACGGTGCCGATGGGTTCTTCGGCTCGGGCTTATACAAGCAATTTGATGGTATATTGGCTATGTACCACGACCAAGGCCTGGTGCCTTTTAAAACCATCGCCTTCCACTCAGGCGTAAACTTTACCGCCGGGTTGCCATTTGTGCGTACCTCGCCTGATCATGGCACAGGTTATGATATTGCCGGTAAAAACGAGGCTTCGGAAGAATCGTTATTGGCAGCTATCTACATGGCTATTGATATTTATAAAAAAAGGGTTGAGTATACCGAGATTAACAGCAACCCCTTAGCCTTTACCAAGCTGGCCAAAGAGCGATAGCATGAAGTTAAAGCAAGCCTATATCATTTGCCTATTTGTATTTGTATTGCTCTGCTTTATTTTGCCCGGCCAGGGGCGTTTTGATATTGAATTTTGGATAAACTGGGTTAACGGCATGCGCAATGTTGGCCTCGCTCACGCATATACCATCCCCACGCTCAACTACAACCCCTTATACCTATATGTGCTGCGTGTTTACGCCGCCCTTATGCCCGACCCTTATGATGTGGGCGTAAACATAAACTACCTCAAAATTTTCACCCTGTTGTTCGATTTTGGCGCTGTAATGCTACTTATGCAATGGGTGCACAAACATGGGCGCAACTTTTTCAGCGCGTTTTTTGTGCTGTTCAATATCGCCTACCTCTACAATACCCTCTATTGGGGCCAGGTAGATGCTATACACACTACCCTAATTTTCGTGGCGTTTGTATTAGCGTTTGAGCAAAAACTGGTGTGGAGCGTGGTGCTTTTTTTATTGGCAATGAACACCAAAACGCAGTCTATCCTTTTCCTACCGATATTGGGGCTATTGTGGCTTCCTCTGCTAAAAGGCAATGGCAAAGAGGTGTTAAAAGGCATAGGCTTGTTGGTGGTTGTCCAGCTGGTAATTATCCTGCCATTTTTGCTAAAAGGCACTGCCGGGGCGGTTTGGCAAAATTACATCGGGGTGGTAGATTATAACACCAGCCTTAGCATGCACGCCTACAACTACTGGTACTTAATGCAGTGGGACAATGCTGAGCTGCCCCGCCTAACATCAGACAAAAACCTATGGATGGGCATTACCTACAAAACCTGGGGGCTGCTTATGTTCTTTGGCGCATCAATAGTTACATTGATGCCCTTGCTGCTAAAAACCATTAACAAAACCATACAGGGTACCCGCTTTGCCTTTGCCAATGCTGAACAGTTTTTCTTGACCACCGCGTTAATAGCCGTTATCTTTTTCTATTTCCCCACACAAATGCACGAGCGGTATTCGCACCCCGCATTGCTGTTTGCAGGTGCCTATTTTGTGCTGAGCAAGCGCTGGGTTATCTTCGTTTTTATATCGTATGCGTATATGATGAACCTGGAAGTACTGGATAAATGTTGGGCCATGCGCAACTACAAAACCCTCATTTTCGATGCACGCCTAATCAGCCTGCTCTACGCCGCCGCCATGCTAATTGGCGTTTACAGGCTCTACAAAGATTACGGTGTTAAAACCGATTGGCAGGAATTGCAAGGTAGATTCAACAAAAAAGTAATCGCTTAAATATCCCCTCCTTGGAGGGGTGTCAAAGCTACGCTTTGACGGGGTGGGTTACCAATAATTACACACCCCGCCTTCATTTCATTCGGCACCCCACTCAAGAGGGGATAAATTACATTGGGGTTCTTATTTCAAATCCACCTCCAAAATAAACGGCTCAAAAACCTGGCATATATACAACCTGTTTTTGTAAACAAGCCCTGTAGAGTTGCAACTTATGCGCTTACCATCATCAGCAAAAAGCACCCGTGTGGTAGGCTCTTTCATGCGGTTTTTAATAGCATACGTAATACCTGGCGACAACTTTTTAGCGTTCTTCATATGCGCCAAAAACTTTAGCGGCTTAGGGTGTGCTACCACTATCAGTTCATCGCCGTAGCGGGTAATATTATCGTAGCCAAAGTAAGGTGCAATGTTGGTGTCAAGTTTAAGCGTACCATCGGCATTAGCCTTATAGCGGAACAGCGCCTTTTGCTGAACGGTAGAAACATACAAGGCATACACAACAGTAGACTGTTTGGTAAACACCGTATCATCTCCCATAGCACTTAATGTTACCGTCATATTAGGAATCACAACAGTATCCTTATCAACATATAACCCATTGGCATAGGCCAGCTTTTCGGCTACTACAGAGCAGTTACCAAGGCTATCAAACATTACCACATTAGCGCGCTTTTTCTTGAATAATTTTTCGCCCAATGCACCACGCTTTCCGCTATCATTAGTAACGTAAACCCTGCCATAGGGCGCAGCTGCACAATCGTTTGGCGATACCATAAAGGCGCTGGTAAATTGTTGTTTAAATACCAGCTTATTGGCTTGCACTATGTACTGCACTATATAGTGTTGGTTAATATCGTCGCGGTGGTTTACCACATACAGGTAAGTTTCATTTTTTACGGTGATGATATCTATCCCATGCGGATCAAAAATAAAGCCCGCAGGCTCGCCTGTGCGGGGTAGCGTCTTGGCTTCCTGCCCGTCAAAGCGGTACTCCATAATCTCTGCAAATGCAGGGTAAAGCTCCGGGTGTTTTTTATCGCTACGTCGCTGGCTGCACGATATCAGCAACCGTGGGCTCGACGAGGTACTATCCAGCACCATATCCTCAGGCCCAGGCCCACACTTTAGTTGGCGCGTAATATTATCAGAATTTTTTGGCAGGCTTACACACGATGCGGCAAACAATAATAACACAGAGAAATAAGAAAGTATTTTCATCGGCTATAAAAATAGCTAATTAGCTAATCAATCCATCAGCTAATCATTATTCATACCTCAACGCCTCAATAGGGTCAAGCTTAGAAGCCTTTATGGCAGGGTAAATACCAGAAACCACCGCCACTACAAAACATATCACCACACCCATTATTATCCACCCCCAGGGTATAATAAAGCCCGCGTTTAAAAACATAGCCGTACCGTTCCCCATCAATATCCCCAGGATAATGCCCACAAAACCGCCTATCTGGCCAATAACAATAGCCTCTACCAAAAACTGGTTGCGTATGGTTGATGCCTTGGCACCAATTGCCTTGCGCACCCCAATTTCGCGCGTACGCTCGGTAACAGATACCAGCATAATGTTCATTAGCCCAATAGCCGCACCCAGCAGGGTGATGATGGCAATAACAGTAGCCGCCAGCGTGGCGTACTGTATGTTATCAATAACTAAACTGGCAAGGTTATCGCTTTTTGTAATGGTAAAGTTGTCTTCTTCGCCCACTGGCACGCGGCGTATTTTGCGCATAAGTCCTGTAGCCTCGGCAATAGCCCCGTCCATAATTTCGGCGCTGCTACACATCACACTCAGTGCAAACGACATCCGCCCGTTGGTGTTGTAATACATCCGTGCGTTAGATACCGGTATAATACCAATCTTATCGCCCCCAAATGAAAAGCTCGAGCCTTTCTCCTTCAATACCCCTATAACACGGTATTTAAGGCCGCCCACGGTAATAAACTTATCTAATGGGTCTACTTTTTTATCAAACACCGCCGTAACGGTTTCGCTACCCAGAATAATTACGGGCATAGCGTATTCCAGCTCTTGTGGAGAGAAGTTACGTCCGTATAGTATCTCATGACCCGATGTTTGTACATAACTATCATCGCCACCCCAAATAAGTATGTTAGGGTTGGTTTTTTTCGACCCGTACTTCAACACCCCAATCTGGGTTCCAATACACGATATAGAAACCGTGGCAGGGTAAGTATATTCGTCTTTAAAGCGCTTAGCCTGGTCGTAGGTAACGGTATCAAAACGCTTCTGTTTCTGGCGTTTGCCAATATTCATATTGCTCGACCGGTTACGTATGGTAAACGTATTGGCCCCCATGCTGGCAAAATTTTCGTTAATACTGTTCTTAATCGCATCAACGGAAGTCAGGATGCCAACCAGCGCCATAATGCCAACGGCTATAATAAGCACAGTAATAATAGTGCGCAGCATTTGGCCCCTAATGGCGTTTAGGGCTATCTTTACGTTCTCTCTAACTACTGATGTTGCTGCCATAGGGCAAAGGTATAAGGTTATTGTTAATTATGTTAGTATATAAACCACTCTATTATTTACGCACAACGGCATATATTTATTGCATCTGCTGTATTTTAGCACCCTTGTTTAAATAACCATGAAGATATTGTTACTGGGCTCGGGCGGACGTGAACACGCATTTGCTACCAAGCTTAGCCAAAGCCCGCGGCTAACCAAACTATATATTGCACCCGGCAACGCAGGCACTGCGCAGCTTGGCGAGAATGTAAACCTGTCGGTTACAGACTTTGAGGCCGTGAAAAATTTTTGCCTGGGCAGCGCCATCGATATGGTGATTGTTGGCCCCGAAGACCCTTTGGTAAAAGGTATAGCCGATTTTTTCAGGTCAGACACAGCCCTGCAGCACATACCCGTTATTGGCCCACGCCAAAAAGGAGCTATGTTGGAGGGCAGTAAAGACTTTGCCAAAGACTTTATGTACCGCCACGGCATACCTACCGCCGCATACCGTAGTTTTGATAAAGATACCTTACAGGAGGGGTTTGACTTTTTAGATACCCTTGCCCCACCCTACGTGCTTAAAGCCGACGGCCTTGCCGCAGGCAAAGGCGTGGTGATATTGGATAATAGTGGCGAAGCCAAGGCCGAGCTTACCCAAATGCTAATGGACGAAAAGTTTGGCGCTGCCAGCCGCAAAGTGGTTATAGAGCAGTTTTTGCCGGGCATAGAACTGTCTGTTTTTGTGGTTACTGATGGGGTTAGCTATAAAATGCTCCCATCGGCCAAAGATTATAAACGCATTTTTGAAGGCGATAAAGGCCCTAATACGGGTGGCATGGGTGCCGTATCTCCTGTTCCATTTGCCAATGCCGATTTTATGGCTAAGGTTGAAGAAACCATTGTTAAGCCTACCGTAAATGGCTTGCAGGCCGATGGCGTTACCTACAAAGGCTTTATCTTCATCGGGTTGATGAATGTAGAGGGCGAGCCCTTTGTTATTGAATACAACGTCCGCATGGGCGACCCAGAGACCGAAGTTATCTTCCCCCGCATCAAAAGCGATATTATAGACCTGATGGAGGGCATTGCCCACGGCAAGCTGGACGATACCTATTTAGAAATAGACGAGCGCTACGCTGCTACTGTTATGGTAGTATCGGGTGGCTACCCCGACGAGTACGAGAAGGGCAAGCTGATTACAGGGCTTGATGATGTAGACGATAAAACCACCGTATTCCACGCCGGCACTAAGGTCGACGATAGTGGAAACATTGTTACTAATGGTGGCCGCGTACTGGCTTTTACCTCCCTTGCCAGCGACTTAGAAACCGCCCTACGCCACAGCTATCGCAATATAGACCGTGTTCAGTTTGATGGAATGTTCTACCGTAAGGATATTGGTAAAGACGTCTTATAATGAAAGATGAAAAACGATAAATGAAAAATTAAACCTATGAAAGATTACAGCGGCGATAGTAAACGTGTGCTGCAAGATAAATCCTATTCTTTTGCCTTAAGGATTGTCAAACTATATAATTATCTAAAAGACACCAAAAGCGAATACGTATTAAGTAAACAGATACTGCGCGCAGGCACAGCAATTGGGGCTTTAGTTAGCGAATCTGAGTTTGCCCAATCCAAACCCGATTTTGCGCATAAATTAAGCATATCATTAAAGGAAGCTAACGAAACACGCTACTGGCTAAGGCTGATGAAAGACAGCAAACTAATTACTGAAGAAGAATTCAACAGTATAAATACAGATATTGAACAGTTGATAAGACTATTAGTCGCCAGCATTAAAACAGCAAAGAAAAACGACTAGACTGATCTTTAATTTATCATCTTTCGTCTTTCATTAATTTTATTGCCCCGTGGGCAATAAAATTAGTACTGGTGGTTTTTCTCCTCCTCTTGGTGTTTAAACATTTTCATAATCCACCAAATCATAAAACCGGCAGCAATAGCCATCATTAAAAAGTTGTAGCTGTTACCCAAAAATGGGAACAACTGGAATGTCCACTGAAGAAAATCGCCTAACGCTAATATAAATTTAGTCCACATAATAGAGAGTGTTACAGCACAAAAGTAAAAATAATTTCTATACTAACCCTGCTATAACTAAGTTTGCAGGTAAAATTTTGGTAGGTTGATATCCTTATTCCGCTCTAAAAACCTTTTATGCATTATACTGGTGCCCCTGGCAGCAGTGCTGCTTTGGCTTACACCACTGCTAAATCCGCCCACAGCCGATGTACAATTTGCCATGCCCCTCTTCACCAAAATTTTCGATGCCCTGCGCTTCAACTGGGAGGTAAAAATCGTCCTGGCTGTACTTTTAGTGCTCACCCTGGCCTTTTTGCTCAACTTTATAGCTACCGAAAATGAGCTAACCGCCAACAACTACCTCTCGGCCTTTATGTTCGTCGTCCTGTGCTCATCCAGCATCAACATACAAAAGTTAAATGCCGAACTGTTTGCCAACCTCCTGCTGGTACTCGCCCTGTGGCGCATTTTCAAAATGTACAAAACCGATGGTGCCATAGCCCCTCCGTTCGATGCCGGCATCCTCATCTCCATAGCGTCCTTTTTCTATTTCCCCGCCATAGGCATGGTATTGATGCTTTACGTGGCCATAGCCATGCTACGGGCCTTCCATTGGCGCGATTTTGCCGTAGCAACCATCGGCATCATGGTACCCTACCTGTTTTTGTCGGTATATTACTTTTGGTTCGATAAGCTCGACTATTTCTGGGACCACTACATAGCCCAGCCCTTCCTTATCCGCAATCTCAACTTCAACCCCAACTTTACCGATTATTGGCTCGTAGGCATCATAGCCCTGCTGGTGCTTGTTTCCCTGTTCGACAATTTTACCAACCCCACCCTAAACCGCAGCATACGCCGCCGTAAGTACCTAAATGTAATGGTGGTTTACCTCATCGTGTCGTTTGGCTGCTTTGTCCTCACGCCCGATTGGTCACCCATGCACTTCGTCATATCCGCCATCCCCCTGTCGGTCTTCTTTTCCAACTTCCTCCTGTCGTTCAAGTTCAACTACTTCCCCGAGGCCACCCTCTGGATGCTCCTCATCATCATTGCCGCCAACCAGTTCGGGTTGTAGGTAACAATCAGGGCACCTGGCGCAAGCGCCACCGGGTGCTTGCATCCCGACATTCATCGTCGGGACAAACCCCTCTTCGCTGTAAACAAAACAACACGCTTTGAACTACCGTTTTAAGCAAGTCTGTTTATTTAAATTTTTCACTTTTAGTTTCTACCAAGCCCAACTGGCGGTAGTAAACCATGCAAATTCTGCGCATCCAAAAATTCCACAATTACATAAGTTGACTTAAAGTAATACTTTAACATCTAAAAAACAGGCACAGGAATTTTTAGGTTTTGTCAAGTAGTTTACCCTAACGTATATCACAGAGCTGTAGGTAAATTTCGCAAAATGAACCTTGGTTTTATATCGTTTTTAAAAGGCATAGTTTAGTTGAGCTTGCTCATCCCGACATTCATCGTCGGGACAACATTTTTCACTTTTCGTTTTTCATTTTTAATTTGGCCGAAGGCCTAGCTGTTGTAGTAAATTTTAACGTTTTGTTTAGTTCCCCTCTCCCTCGGAGAGGGGTCAGGGGTGAGGCTCTACAAAGATACAACCCCACTACCCCCTTTGTCAAGATTTGTTGATATTAAACACGCCGTGGTAGGTGTTTAGCTCCCGATGTTTCGGGGCGTCACCTACCACTGTAATTCGTCGCTAAATAAGTAACAGGTGACGTTGCACTAAACACCTGCCACGCGGGAAATTATTTTGATAAAATAGTATCGATGGGGTACCAAAGCCTATAGTCGGAAATTGCATTTAAACTTAAGGATTTGGCTGGCAAATAATACTCCTCATCTGGATATTCGAATAATTGGTTTCCAAATACATTTTTTGTTGCTAATACACCATAGTGGGGTGTAAAAACAATATAAAAAGGATAGTGTAAATCTTCTATTTTATACAAATACACATTGTAGTATTTTCCTTTAGCACAATATGTTGCACCATTTAATAAAGGCGCACTGATTTTCTTTATTCTAAAATAAAATAATGTGTCAAAGTCCTTTTTAACGATTAGCTTATATATAGTATCATTATTACGGAATAATTTGTAAATATGATTTTCTTGGTTAACATTAATTAAAGAGTAGCTTAGAGTATCTTCCTCTTTAGGATTTACACTTTTTTCATTAGCAAAGTAAGTAATCCTGACCTTTTTGTTAGTCTCAATAGTGTTATTGCAGCATATAATAAATATGCTGCAATAAACACAAAAAAGTATTTTAATGAGGTGCGCCACTTGCTTGAATGTTATTACAGATATAAGTTTTAATATTAGCATCCATGGAATTGGATTTGCTAATAGAACCACAAGTAGAAATTAAATATTGCGGATTATCAGCAAGAATATTATTTAGATCTTCTTTCCAAAAATCGTAATACGAATAAAAGAAATCGTACCGTGTTTTCCAATATTTTCCATCTTTTTTGTTCATTTCATCATGCTGCGAAATTACCCCAGGAGATTTTTGACCTATTTTTAAACTATCAAAAGTTATATCAGCATGTTGTAGTTCATGAATGAAAGTATCAGCGTTATCAACCATTTTAGTTGGTGTTTGTGCAGAGGTGATATTTAAAATTCTACTATTTTCATTTAATGAAATAAGTATAATTAATTTGTCTTCTTCATCTCCACTTATTCCATTTATGATATTTTTTGCATAACTGACACCAACGCTATTTTCATCTTCAAGCTGGAAAACCTTTTGATTTTTAAAGGCTATATAAAAAGCAGTTTCAGCGCTAGTGTCTTCATGCTGCATTTTGCCAAATGTAATACATATTTTGCAGCTTTTATTTGAACTAATTTTATTGATAATCTTTAGCGCACCAACTGCTGAAGTATAAATTTTATCGGCAAATAATTTGTATATAAGAGACCAATGCGGAGATTTAACTATATCATCGACGATATAATTTCGTTTATCCCTAGCTACTTTCAATACTTTATCTTTATCTGCAATATAGCCAGGTTCTGGCCTGCCCCTTGGCCCATTTAATCCTTGCGCCTCTCGTTGCCCGGCTTGTTCAATTGCAGCTTGGGCATTGTCGCGCTCGGCTTGCCATGCGGTGCTTAACATGTTTTGAAAGGTGCTTTGCAAGCCTGCTTCACCATAATTTTGGGCGTTCCCCTGCATACCAGTTTCGCTGTTTTTAGCATAGGCATTATAAGCCTCCTGCGCCTGGTAAGCGTTTTGCCCCTCTGCGGGGGCAAGGTTTAAGAGCCATTTATCAAACTCGTAGCCTCCTTGCCCCCATGGGTTGTAGTATCTTTTTTTGCGTGGCATAGCTATACGGGTGTTACCGGGGTTTCAGGTGCACAATCGGGGCAACAGCAACCGTTAGTGCTTTGCGGGGTAGCGCAGCAACTGCCAAACATATAATTGTAGTTTTTAACCAGCTCTAATACCTCGGGGGCTACAGGTGCCTCGGGTGTTGCATCTATAATTTTATCAGCAATTTCAATACGTTGCTGGCTTGCTACAACATCCATTGCTGCTCCTGATAGTGCTATATTTTGCATCATACTATTATAGCAATCCAGCGCTTCGCCACCGCCTAATAAAGCATCTACAATTATACCATCGGTTTTAACCACATATTTGTTTACGCCAATAACAATGCCGTTTACTTTTCGGCCTTCTATCTCATATTCAAGCAACGGGTTTTTGCGTATTATTTTTTTAGTAACCGGTTCGCGGCTTCCGCAGCAGTCGGTAAGTGTTTGTTCTTCGCAAAGTATAAACGATTTTTTTACCCCTAAATAGTCGAAAATATTACAAAGCTGAAAACAAATTTCTTCTCGTACTTTATCAATAATATCATCGCAGGGCGGGGCTGCTGCGTCTTGCAATACTGCCGTTAGCAAATCGTTTATATTATTCAAATTGGCAGTACGGTAACTCTCGGGGTAGCCATTAGAGTAGTGTATAGAAACATCGTCTAAATAGGTAACAGCCATATACTCTTGCATTAGTTGCCTAAACACAAAGTTTAACGTGCGGCTGCGGTTTTCGTTACGTATTTGGCGGGTGGTAGTTTCTTCGGTACCGCTCATGTTAAAGCTGCTAACCTCGGTATTAATTGTAATATCGCGGTTAAAGTTTGCTTCTGATGTGGTAGAGTTTATAGTGTTATTTAACGCATTATGCTGGTTTTGCGATGCGGTGTCAAAGTTGGTACTAAAATCTACACTGGAGCCGCCACCTATGCCAATAACACCCGCAATAAGGCCTCCTATCTCCATTCCTGAGCTAATGGCAAAGTCGGCGCCAAATGCTGTTTGTCCTGATTGTATGTCTTGGGTTTGCACCTGGTTTTCAAATCCCTGGGCAAAGCTTTGAGAGCATGAATCAAAAATTGTTTCGGAGCGGGTCATTGTTTCTTCGTTATGCCTATAACTGCGTAAATTAAAGGTAGTTATTTCGCCCGGTAGTAAAGAAAATGTTTTTACCACCTTGCCCATACCATAATTTAACGGAAACAGTAATGTTTTGTAATGCAGCGCTACTGCTATACGTGGCCTTGGCGCTACAGGGCGAGCAATAAATTTTATTTTTGATAACCGGCAAAGTTTAAATTAAGCATTGGCCTGCGGCCCTTAGTAATTTGCTTTATAATTTCGCTGCCTTTTATTCCTGCAATATAAAAATCTGATGTGTCTTCAAGTTCCATAGGCTGGTTTACCTGAACCCTGCCTCCGCCTTTTAACTGCCGTATGGTATTTATGGCATCGGCTGTCACCCCTTTAAGCGATGTCGCCGTTGGTTTGGGTACTTGGTGTACTATAGGCAGCGCCTGCAACTGACCGCTGTTTACAAAAACAGGTTTGTCGCTATAGCCTGCTATATCATCATTTATAAGTTCAGCCAGTTGGGTGGGCGATAAATTTTCTACCATATCCCAAAAATTATCTACCGGAACAGCATTTGCCGATGGTTTAAAACAAGCATTACTAATATCAAGCAACATATATGTTGTTGATTTAAACCAGTTTTCGGTTGGTAAATTGTAGTTGATAATGGGGGCTTTACCTTCGGGCTCTAGCTTAATAAAGGGTTCGGTTTTTTCGCAACCCTTAAAAATAGAGTCAGGTTTTGGTGTAATCTCTGGCATAGGTTTTAGTTTTAATGTTTGGTTATTTTGGATAACATAAAGCTCTAAAAAATATTTTATTTCAAACAATACCCACCCCTAAAAAATTGTAAGACACTAATAATTAAGAAATTATTTTTAATTGTTTATACATCAATATGGGCATTTTATACTTGCTAGTTAAACAAATAGGGCTAGTATATCGCTTTAAATAGACTAAGAAATAATCAACCAAAATGTTTTTAAGTTTACACCATTAAAAAAGGGCAAACCTATCGGCCTGCCCTTTTATATTCTCAGTAAGAGAGAATCAACCTTACAATTTAATCTCTTCGTCGTGGCTGTTGGTAAAGCTATATTGCAGCATAGTGTATGCCGGCAACGCTTTTACAGGCACCCACTTTTTGTATTTAAAAAACCATTTCCACTGCAGCGATTTAAATAAACCCTTGGTAATAAACGCTTGCAGGTAAGGGTGTACAAACAACTTCAGCTTGGCCTCGTTCTGGTCTTTCAGCAGGTAGCGCAGGTTGTTTTCAATCTCATCTATAGCCAAAATAGGCGGCTGTATCTGGCCCGTACCGTCGCAGGTAGGGCATTTCTCATACGTGTCAATGTTCGTTTCGGGGCGCACACGCTGGCGTGTTACCTGCACCAATCCAAACTTGCTAGGCGGTAGTATATTATGCTTCGCACGGTCCACATCCATCTCGTTGCGTAGCCTATCAAAAAGCTGCTTACGGTTGGCCGGGTTGTGCATATCAATAAAGTCGATAACAATAATGCCACCCATATCCCTCAGGCGCAGCTGGCGGGCAATTTCGGTAGCTGCCTCCAGGTTGCAAAGCAGGGCGTTGTTCTCCTGATCGCCTTCAATAGTTTTGCGGTGGCCGCTGTTCACGTCTATTACGTGCAACGCCTCCGTATGCTCAATAATAAGGTAACCCCCGCTGCGCAGGTTTACCGTTTTGCCAAACAAGGCTTTTATCTGCTTGTTTACACTAAAATGGTCAAAAATGGGAACCTTGTTTTTGTACAACTTAACAATGTCCTTTTTATCAGGCGATATAGTGGTAATGTACTGGCGTACATCATTATATATCTTATCACTGCTGGTGTTAACGCTGTTAAAGTCAGCATTCAGCATATCGCGCAAAATAACCTGCGTGCGGTCAATCTCGCCCAGCACACAGCGTGGCGGCTTCCCTGTTTTAAACACATCGTGGCACTCTTTCCAGCGCGCTACAAGGTCGTTCAGGTCGCTCTCCACATCTTCCACTTTCTTGCCTTCAGCCACGGTGCGTATAATCACACCAAAGTTTTTAGGTTTAAGGGCAGCTATCAGCTTCTTTAAACGGTCTTTCTCTTGCGGGTCCTTTATCTTTTGCGATACCGATACCTTGTCAGAAAAAGGCACCAACACCAAATACCTGCCGGCTAGCGACAGTTCTGTGGTTATCCGCGGGCCTTTAGATGATATGGGCTCTTTGGCAATCTGCACCAGCACATGGTCGTTAGTGCGCAGCTGGTCGGTAATTTTACCGTCCTTTTTTATATCGGGCTCGGTAGTAAATTCGTACAACATGCCACTGGTATGCTTACCCTGTATGCTGTTTTTTACGTATTTATTTAACGATGAAAATTGGGGCCCTAAATCAAGATAGTGTAAAAAAGCGTCTTTCTCATACCCCACATCAACAAAGGCGGCATTAAGCCCGGGCATAATCTTTTTAACCCTGCCCAGGTATAAGTCGCCAACAGAAAAACTCTTGTTGCTCTTTTCGCGGGTTATTTCTACCAGCTTTTTCTCTTCAAGCAGCGCAATCGTTATTTCATTCTCGTCGGCATCTATAACTAATTCTTTATTCACACGAATAGTATAAGTTGAACCAAATACAATATTCCCGCAGCCATGCGGCCCGGGAATATTGTAAATATATTAAGCGTTGTATTAAGCCGCGGCCAAGAAATGCCGGGCCGGCAAAAAACACCTATTTTTTCTTTTTATGCCTGTTTTTTCTCAAACGCTTTTTGCGCTTGTGGGTGGCCATTTTATGACGTTTTCTCTTTTTTCCGCTTGGCATAACTTAATTTTTTTTATTATTTAACTTAAAAATGTACTTTTCAACTTCCTCATTCTCAGCATCGTTGCCCGCATTGTGTTGTATATACATGCGGTAATACTTCACTGCTTCGGCAGGTTTGTTTTGTCCCTCCATAGCACCAGCCATATACCAGTAGCCATCTTTATAGTCGGGGTCCAAAGCAATTACCGTCCTAAATCTTTTTTCGGCTTTGTCGTACTGGGCGCTTTTTAGCGAAAACAACCCTAGGTTCAACTGCGCTTCAATGTTGGTAGAGTCTTCTGTTACCAGCCCGCGTAGCGAGAGGATACCCGTCATCGGGTCAGGACTGCCTTCAACCTGGCACACGGCTAACCTGGTGCGGGCAGCTGCATCGTTGGGGTTCAACTTTAAGGCCTTTTCATAAGCCTCTGCTGCCTGCTGGAATACCGAGGCCCTGTCGTCTTGTTTATCCTCTGGGATAATAGATGATAGGGCAAAAAAACGGTTGCCCGTTTCAAACCAGGCTGCAAAAGTATTTAAAATATCCGATTTTTCAAAACTGTAGTGCGCAGCAATAAACGGGCGCATCAATTTATCCCACTCAACTGTAAGAGAGTCGAGGGCTGAAACTTTGGCCTGGGGCGTGCCTGCGGCCGAAAGTTGCTTTTCAAAAAAATCAACTTTTTTTGTTTTTTCGGCACCCAGCTGTTGTTTCACAGCGGCTATATCAGCGCTAATATCGCTGTGCTGCTGTTGTTGCCCACCCTGGGCCATGCCTTTTTCTTTTACACCCGGGTAGCCGCGCGGCGCAAAATAGAGCAGCACCGCCAAACCCGTAAATGCAATTACAACAATTATTTGTTTTAGCGGTACTCTCAAAATAAAATAATAATTACTTAGTGCCTTTTACGTTCTTTTTTACTTTTTCGGCAAAAGTTTTAGCTGGTTTAAAAGCGGGGATGTAGTGCTCAGGAATAACAATTGTCTTATTCTTGGTAATATTTCTCCCTTTTTTCTCTGCCCGTTTTTTAACGATAAAACTTCCGAAACCGCGAAGATAAACATTTTGCCCCGCACTTAACGAATTTTTTACCGATTTCATCAGGGCTTCTACCGTTGCTTGCACGGCCACTTTTTCTACCCCGGTTTTTTCTGCTATCTCGGTAACTAAATCTGCTTTTGTCATAATAGTAGTAGTTTTAATAATATGATCCTTACTTTACATTTGCAAACATAATTTAATTACATTAAACCACAAAAAATTTGTTTAACCCTATGCGTCAATATGTTAGATTTCAACCACAAAAAGTTACACAAAAAAAATGGCTTAAAATCGGCTTTTTTTTACTTGGCCCTTTTGTTTTTATCATATTAGCAATTGCCGCAAGCAACCAATACGTGGCAAACAGCACAAAATTGTATTTGTTTAACAATGTGCAAAAAACACCAAAAAACAACGTAGGCCTGGTGCTGGGCACCAGCAGCGGGCTAAAAAACGGGCAGCCCAATCTGTATTTTACCTACCGTATAAATGCAGCAGCCACCCTTTTTAAGGCCGGAAAAGTTAAACACCTAATAGTTAGTGGCGACAACCATATAAAAAATTACAACGAACCCGAAGAAATGCGCCTGGCTCTTATTAGCAAAGGCGTACCCGATAGTTGCATTACTATGGATTTTGCAGGCTTCCGCACGCTGGATTCTGTTGTGCGTTGCCAAAAAGTGTTTGGGCAAACTAAGTTTACCATCATATCGCAGCAATTCCACAACCAGCGCGCGGTGTTTTTAGCCCGCCAAAAGGGGTTAGAGGCTATTGGTTTCAATGCGCAGGATGTACCCAAAAGCCTGGGGCTGCGCACCAGCATACGCGAACCGTTGGCCCGTTGCAAAGCCGTTATTGATATTTTTATACTAAACAAGCAGCCCAAGTTTTTAGGCCAGCCCGTAAAAATTAAGGTATAGCCAAAAAAATCCCCCAACGTTAGGCCGGGGGATTGAAATTAGTTAGTTAAATGAACTATTACGGGCAGGCAACCGAAGTTGCAGAAACTACACCTGCGTTGTTTACTGTAAGTTTCCAGCAGCCACCATCGGGCGATTTCATTATTACACCACTGCCAATGGTTTCTACGTATACATCGCCATTTTTAACCTGTAACTTAGCTGTTGGGGTGTCATTACCTATACCCATATTGCCATTTTTAAGTACTGTAAGTGCGTTGCTTTCGAAGCCAAAGCTGCCATTGCCAATAGAGAATATACGGTCGGCACCATCAAAAGGATCAGAACCATTGTGGGAGTAAGTAGTTCCAAAAATCCCTATAGCTGTTTCGCCAAACGAAGGGGCAGTTGTGCCATAACCCATAGCGGTTGAAGCTTCGCCACTGGCGGTTGTAACAAAACCCATAGCGGTTGAATAAACTCCGCTGGCTGTTGTTTGGTAACCGGCAGAAAGTGCGGTAAAGCCGCTAGCATTAGTACCTTGCCCAATGGCAATAGAATAATCGCCGGCGGCGGTATTGTTTTCTCCTATTGATACGGCCGATATTGCTTGTGCTTTGGCCAAGTATCCGATAGCTGTTGAACGTAAGCCTGATGCAGTAGCGTTTAAGCCCATAGCTGTTGATGCTATGCCTGATGCTACACTACCACTGCCGGAAGCAAATGCATAAAAATCTGAAGCAACAGTACTAAAGCCCATAGCAGTAGAAGAACCTCCGCTGGCAGTTGTTTGATTACCGATAGCGGTTGAAGCATCACCGCTGGCAGATGTGCCATCACCCATAGCGGTTGAAACTTGTCCGCTGGCGGTTGTAAAATTACCCATAGCAGTAGAAGAACCTCCGCTGGCAGTTGTTTGAACACCCATAGCGGTTGAATTATTTCCGCTGGCGGTTGTTTGAACACCCATAGCGGTTGAATTATTTCCGCTGGCGGTTGTTGAAAAACCAAAGGCAGTAGAATAAATGCCTACGTTACTATTATCCCACTGGGCATCATCAACAACACCCGCCCTAAAGGCTGCTTTGTTTGGGTTAAAGAACATGCGTGCCCCCGCTCCACTTATTTCCACAATATCTCCGGTGCCATAGGTACCGGTTACTAAAAATCCATCTTCGCCGGTTATTTTAACAGCACCGTCTGTAGCATCAATAACACGGCCTGCGCCTGCGCCGCCAAAGTCGTAAGCAGCGTCCAATGTGCCGCCTGCGGGTTGCCATGTAGCATTGCCGTCAGGGTCTGATGTAAGAACATAGCCTGCAGCCTGGTTACCATCTGTATATTTAAATGTGCCTGTAACATCCAATTGCGCCTGCGGGCTAACTGTTCCTATACCTACATAGCCATTTACAGGTTCTATAACTACCTCAGGGTTGGCATTATAGCCTATGCCCGCATCTAACAATATACTGCCAAAAGGTACACCAAAAGCAGGGGCATTAGCCCTGCCTATTACTGCATTTGTTTTAGAGCTATCAGAAGTAAAGAAGAATGCTGAATATGAACCTCCGGCATCTATTTTATCATGCAATTCAATAGAGTTTTGTGGTGGGCCCATAATGCTTACAACATGTTGTGTAGCGCCTGTAGTATCTACTATAGTTAACCTTGAGGTAGGTGTGGAAGTTCCTACACCTACAAATTGGTTTGTAGCTGCTACCCTTATAGCCTCTGTACCGTTTGTACGTACAGATAAATCTTGATTATCGGTAGTTCCTACAAAGTTGGTAGAGGGGTCAGTACCCGCATTGCCGATTAGTAACCAGCCGTTGGTATCACCGGTTGCACCTGTTGGGCCTGCTGGGCCTGCAGGTGCAGATATCCCCCCGGTTATTTTATGCCCGTTGAATATTGCGCTTGATACTGTAGCCCCAAAGGTTGATGGCTTTATTTCAAAACTTACATTATCTCCAATGGTAAGGTATAAATCGGTTGAAACACCGTGCTGCATTAAGTTATTACCTTCTATACTATTTTGAAAAGCCTGATTTTCAAAACCATTTATCATTAGGTAAATAGTACTTTCATATAATGTGCTAATTGATAGCCAATTTACAGTTAGGTCAAAGTGGTAATACCCTGTTTCGGTGGCAGTAAATACCGAGTTGTTATATACCCCTCCTTCGTCATACTGTTCAAAATTAAAGGTAAGAGGTACGCGTGCATTGGCAGTTATTGTTAAGCCTGTAGAGCGTAATGCCCTAAAAGCCATAGGTGTTCCGGGGGTAGCTGCAGGGCCGGTAGCCCCTGTTACACCAGTGGCACCAGTTGGGCCGGTAGCTCCATCTAAGCCGTTTGTTCCATTTGCACCTGTTGCACCTGTTGGGCCTGTAGCACCATCAAGTCCGTCATTTCCGGCAGGGCCTTGTGGACCTTGTGGGCCAACTGAACCGTCAACGCCATTTACTCCTTCAGCACCGGCTGGGCCTTGTGGGCCGGTTGCTCCATCAATTCCATTTAAACCGTCTGCACCGGCA
>CAMBQF010000050.1 GCA_945869825.1 Chitinophaga pinensis
TGTAATGATTATAAGAAGAACCTGTAGATATTTTTAAATCAGATGTATTGTCTCCATCTAAGTCATAATAACTAGTAGCGTATTGTATATAGTATTCAGTTTGTTTTTTTAACGGATTTATATAAAAATAAGCTGTATCATATTCAGAAATATCTTTTATTGTAAAAAATTCTTGTAAAACTTCACTATCAGGCAATGTTGTTATCTCCTGTTCTTTCTTACAACCAACCAACCCCACACCAAGCAGGGCTAACAGGCAAATGATATGTAGTGGCTTTAGCATCATTACAAATATAACAAAAAGCCCACGGATATTCCGCAGGCTTTTTATTTAATCCCTTCCCTTTTTGTAAGGCAAAAAGGTACTCTCTTTATTAGGGAGAGTTTTAAAACTTTTAGTTTTTCACTTTTACCTTTTCACTAATCCCGATAGGCAGCGGGTTCTTCACCTTCTCTTTCATCAGGGCCAGTTCCAGTACCTCACTCATAGTGCGTACGTAGTGGAATTTTAGGTCGGCAATATACGTAGTGGTAATCTCGGCAATGTCTTTACGGTTGTCTTCGCAAAGAATAACCTCTTTAATACCCGCGCGCTTAGCAGCTAGTATCTTCTCTTTAATACCACCTACAGGCAACACCTTGCCACGCAGGGTAATCTCACCCGTCATAGCCAGTTGTTTTTTCACCTTACGTTGCGTAAAGGCTGATGCTAATGCAGTAAGCATGGTTACACCCGCACTAGGTCCGTCTTTAGGCGTAGCGCCTTCGGGCACATGTACGTGTATATTCCAGTTATCAAAAGCTTCTGCCGGTATGCCAAATTCTGTTGAGTGGCCTTTAAGGTATTCAAGGGCAATAACAGCACTCTCTTTCATTACATCGCCCAGGTTACCTGTTAGTGTTAGCTTGCCGCCTTTGCCTGTTGCCTGGCTAAGCGCCACCTCTATAAACAATATGGCGCCACCAACGGGGGTATAGGCAAGGCCTGTAACCACACCGGCAACATCGTTATTCTGGTACACCTCTTTTTGTATAGGCGGGCCAAGTACCTTATCTAAAAATGCCTCATCAACCTTTACATTATAAGGCTCTTCCATAGCAATGTGGCGTGCCACCGCGCGGAACACCTTTGCCATTTTCTTCTCCAGGTTACGCACCCCGCTTTCGCTGGTGTAGCCTTCTACAATCTTTTCAATTATCTTTTTAGATATGTTGATTTTGCTTTTCGGTATGCCATGGTCGCCAATAAGCTTTGGCAGCAAGTGCGTATGGGCAATTTCAACCTTTTCTTCAATGGTATAGCCTGATACGTTGATAATCTCCATACGGTCTAACAACGCAGGTTGAACTGTAGAAAGGCTGTTGGCTGTGGCAATAAACATTACGTTGCTCAGGTCAAAATCAACCTCAATAAAGTTATCGTAAAAAGCACCGTTTTGCTCTGGGTCTAGCACCTCTAGCAATGCCGATGATGGGTCGCCCTGGTAGCTGTTACCCAGTTTATCAATCTCGTCTAATACAAAAACGGGGTTAGCCGATTGGGCTTTGCGCAGGTTTTGTATAATGCGGCCCGGCATAGCTCCAATGTAGGTTTTGCGGTGCCCGCGTATCTCGGCTTCATCGTGCAAGCCACCCAGCGACATGCGGATGTATTTTCTGCCTAATGCCTCGGCTACGCTTTTGCCCAGCGATGTTTTACCAACCCCTGGAGGGCCATATAAACACAGTATGGGCGATTTCATGCTGCCGCCTTTCAGCTTTATAACAGCAAGGTATTCCAGTATGCGCTCTTTTACTTTTTCTAAACCAAAATGATCGCGGTCTAGTATTTTCTTAGCGCGTTTCAGGTCAAAATTATCATCAGTTCTAACGCCCCAGGGCAGGTCAAGCAACAGCTCGCAGTAGTTCATCTGCATACTGAATTCGGCCGCCATTGGGTTCATGCGTTGCAGCTTGTCTACTTCGCGTTTAAATACAGCGCCTACTTCCTCTTTCCATTTCATACCTGCTGCACGCTCGCGCAGGTCTGATATTTGTTTATCGGTATTGTTCAGCCCCAGTTCTTCATGTATTTGTTTAAGCTGCTGATTAAGAAAGTACTCCTTTTGCTGCTGGTCAATATCAGTTTTTACTTTGTTCTGTATCTGGTTTTTAAGTTCCAGCATTTGCAGCTCTTTGGTAAGCATGCCAAGTATTTTTTCGGCACGGCGGCGCAGGTCGCGTATCTCCAGTATCCCTTGCTTATCGCCCACGTTGGCTTGCATGTTCGATGAGATAAAGTTTATAAGGAACGAAGGGCTCTCAATATTCTTAATAGCGAACGAAGCCTCGGTAGGTATTTGCGGCGACTGGCGGATAATATTTACCGACACATCGCGAATAGAACCGATAAGTGCCAAAAACTCATCATTGTCTTTATCTACAATATTGACATCGTTAAAAGCTTCAATTTTAGCTTTAAAATAGGGCTCTATTTGTATAGACTCTTTTAAGGCAAAGCGCTTTTTTCCTTGTATAATAACAGTTGTGTTGCCATCGGGCATGCGCAGCATTTTAATAATATGAGCCAGTGTACCCACACTGTTAAGCTCGTCAAACTTGGGGTCTTCAATATGCACATCTTTTTGCGATGTTACACCAATTATACGGTCGCCTTTATACGCGTCTTTAATTAGTTTTATAGATTTATCGCGGCCTACGGTAATGGGTATTACCACCCCTGGAAATAAAACAGTATTGCGCAATGGCAGAATAGACACAATGTCAGGCATATCCTCATTGTTCATCTGCTCCTCATCTTCATTAGTTAGCAGGGGGATGAAATCCTGGTCGTCGTCGGTATTAGCTAAGTATTGTATATCAAATTGATTCTTCATGTCTGTCAAAAAGTCTTAATAAAGCATTCTGTATAACCTAAACGCCTCTAAATTAATAATGTTTCTATATGGCTCAATTGGTGTGCCAAGATTATGGGGTTAAGCTTAAGGACGTATAGGGATAAAAGTAAGCTACGCAGTATTCGTGCTAAGTTGTTACATTTGTTACTAATATATAATATGTTAAATGTCCGTATAATAAGCGTAGTATTTTTAGTCGCCTCATTGTCGGCATCAGTTTTTGCGCAATCTGCCCCCGATACATCTATGGTTTATATACACAACAAACCGGTTAGTTTCAAAGCTCGCTTTTTAAAATTTGGTATGGTTGTGCTGGGCCTTAATAAGGGTGCAGAACGAAAGTATAAGCGCAATAAATTCAACCAAACTCCAGCGCGCATTCCATCATCGCTAAAGCGCAGGTACGCTATGGTTGTTGAAGAGTATAACGGACGTAAAATATGGACTTTTACTCCCCGCCAAAATGCCTCGGGTAAGGTTATTCTTTATTTGCATGGCGGTTCCTATGTAGCCAACATACTTAGTTTTCATTGGGATTTGATAGCAAAGCTGCTGGCTAAAACCAACGCTACCATTGTTGTGCCCGATTATCCCTTGGCGCCCGGTGCCCAATGCCCTGATGTTTATGCTTTTATGCTGCATGTATATTCGCAATTACTTACCAGAGCAAAAGCCAGCGATATTACTATTATGGGCGACTCTGCCGGTGGTGGATTATCGCTTGGCCTGGCGCAGGAAATTAGAGAACAGAAGCAACCACAGCCCGGCAATATAGTGTTGCTTGCGCCATGGCTTGATGTTAGTATGACGAACCCCGGTATAGCTGCGGTTGTAAAGCACGATAAAATGCTAAACCTTAATGCATTGCAAATTACCGGTAAAGCTTATGCTGGTAACCTTAGCCTTACCAACCCAAAGGTTAGCCCTATTTACGGCAGTTTTGAAGGGCTCGGTAAAATCTCCCTTTTTATAGGCACCCACGATGTATTAATTGCCGACTGTCAAAAGCTTAAAACGATGCTCAACCAGCAAAGCATCAATTTTAATTATTTTGAGTACCCGGGTATGTTCCATGTTTGGATGGCTGTTACAGGCCTTAAAGAGTCTAAGGTTGCTATTAACCAGATAGCAGCATTGGTTAAGTAAAGCTATTAGGTAATCGGCTGGTAATTATGCTAATCAGAAAATGTCAATACATACTTTATCTCTATAATTCTACATACTATAAACCACCAACTATCAACTAAAAATACTATCTTCGCGTCCGGATTTTTTTAATACAACTATGGACTTTAATTACAACGAAAACCAGAAGATGATTGCGGATACTATCCGCAGCTTTGGCGAAAAGCACATCAAACCAAAATTTATGGAGTGGGATGAAACCCAGGAGTTTCCGGTAGAATGCCTTAAGCAATTGGGCGAACTTGGAATGCTTGGTGTATTGGTTCCTACAGAATATGGCGGTTCGGGTTTATCGTATACAGAATATGTTACGGTAGTTACTGAAGTAGGCCGCATTTGTGGTTCTGTTGGTTTATCGGTAGCGGCACACAACTCATTATGCACCGGCCACATACTGCAGTTTGGTAACGAGGAGCAAAAGAAAAAATGGTTGCCTAAACTTGCCACAGGCGAGTGGATTGGTGCCTGGGGCTTAACAGAGGCCAATACAGGTTCTGACGCTATGCGTATGAAATGCGTAGCCACCCAAGATGGCGACGATTGGGTTATAAACGGCAATAAAAATTGGATTACCCACGGCAAAAGCGGTGATGTTATGGTAGTACTTGCCCGTACCGGTGAGTTGTTAGACTCGCGCGGAATTACTGCTTTTGTTGTAGAGCGTGGCACCCCGGGCTTCGGCTCTGGCAAAAAAGAAAACAAACTGGGCATGCGTGCCTCTGAAACTGCTGAGGTTATATTTGACAACTGCCGTGTGCCTAAAGAAAACGTATTAGGCAATGTAGGCGATGGCTTTATCCAGGCTATGAAAGTATTGGATGGTGGCCGTATATCTATTGCAGCCCTATCGCTTGGTATTGCTAAAGGAGCTTTTGATGCATCTGTTAAATATGCCAAAGAGCGCGAGCAATTTGGTAAGCCTATTGCCGAGTTCCAGGGCATTGCCTTTAAACTGGCCGATATGGCAGTGAAGATTGAGGCAGCAGAATTGCTAACCTTCCAGGCGGCCGATTTGAAAAACCGCGGCCAACGTGTTACCACCCAATCGGCTTACGCTAAATACTATGCCTCGGAGATTTGTGTCCAGGTTTCTACCGATGCCGTACAGGTTTTTGGAGGGTACGGATACACGAAAGATTTTCCGGTTGAGAAGTTTTACCGCGACTCTAAGCTATGTACCATAGGCGAAGGAACCTCTGAAATACAAAAAGTTGTTATAGCTAAACAAATTTTAGCATAATTTTTTGTTGGAATAAAATAAATTGTATATTTGCAGCCCTAAAAAGAAAGATAAGCATGTTATTAATAGCAGTTAAAGAAGGCGAATCAATTGAAAAAGCCTTAAAAAAATACAAAAAGAAGTTTGAAAAAACAGGCGTTGTACGTGCTTTGCGCGAGCGTTCTAAATTTACCAAACCTTCTATTAAACGTCGCCAGGCTGTTATCCGTGCCGTATATCGCGAAAATATGTTCCGTAATATAGAAGAATAACAAGCGATTGTTAATTCTTAATGATATTGAGAGTCCTGCCCAACGGCGGGACTCTTTATTTACATAAGCCCTAGTGATTGTGTGTACCCCCTCCCGTCTTCGCCGTACTCCCCCTATACTAGGGGGAGTGTTAAACTCCGCTCCTAATGTAGGCGGGGTGGCCTTTAGGCCGGGGAGCTATAAATCGAACTAAAATACTTTGGTAGCGTATTAATACCATGGCAACAGTAGAACGTTTTTTGAATTACCTGGAGTTTGAAAAGAGGTTTTCAAAGCATACTGTGTTGTCGTACAAAAAAGATTTAGAGCAGTTTGCCTCCTTTCTTAAAAACCAGTTTGAGACAGAAGATATTGACCAGGCAAGCCCATCTATGGTGCGCAGCTGGCAGGTATATTTAAAAGAGGCGGGAGCCGAAGCCCGCACCTTGAACCGTAAATTGAGCAGCTTACGGTCGTTCTATAAGTTTTGCCTGCGCAATGATATCATTACAAAAAATCCCCTGTATAATATAAAGGCGGTAAAAACGCCCAAGCGCCTGCCTACATTTGTAGAGGGTGCCAAAATGGATAAGCTGCTTGATGGCGATTTCCAGCTAAAAGGCGAAGGCGAAAAAGGCTTTCCACCTGGGTTTGAGGGCATACGTGATAAAGTGCTGTTGGACTTATTTTACTTTACCGGTATGCGTGTGTCTGAGTTGGTTGGCCTAAAGCAAGGCTCGTTCGATGCAGGGGCACAAACTATAAAGGTGCTGGGCAAGCGCAGCAAAGAGCGTATTATTCCCCTGGCGCCAGAAATGGTAGAGATGCTTAACAACTACCTGAAAGAACTGGAAGCACAGGAGTTTCCAAAGTCTGATTTAGTATTGTTTTATACTGAAAAGGGGCATCCTGCCACCCGCCAGTATATATATAAGGTGGTAAACAAATACCTTGGTACTGTTACTACCCTTAAAAAGAAAAGCCCCCACGTGCTACGCCATACCTTTGCCACACATATGCTGAATAACGATGCGCCTATTAATGATATTAAGGAAATATTGGGCCACTCAAGCCTGGCAGCCACACAGGTGTATACCCATAATACAATCGAGAAGCTGAAAGAGGCTTACCGCAAAGCAGGGCTTAGGAAAGAATAGAGGCAAATTCATAATTCATAATGTGGTTGTTAGTATCCTTTTCTATCAACTATGAACCACCAACTACCAACTAAACTATATTTGTAGGGTTGGATAGCTTTATAACTATAGAATCGATAGCCGAAGGCATATTTAAAGACAGGGGCAGTAAGTTTCTGGCTTTTGCTGTTCCCTGTGGTACGGAAGATAAAGCCAGGCAAATTGTTGGCGGCTACAGGGAAAAGCACCCATCGGCGGTACACCATTGCTATGCCTGCCGCTTAGGGGCCGATGGCAAAAACCAGCGCTTTAGCGATGATGGCGAACCCGGTGGTACAGCAGGACGGCCCATTATGGGTACTATCCTATCGGCTAACCTGACTAATATTATTATAGTGGTGGTAAGGTACTATGGTGGTACCCCGCTGGGTGTACCGGGTTTAATAAATGCTTATAAAACCGCAGCTGCCGAAGCCATAGCTGCAGCTATTATTATTAAAAAGCAGGTAGAAGTAGCTTATACCGTTACCTTTAGCTATGCTTTGCAGGGCGAGGTTATGCGTATTTTAAAAGTAAAAGGCATAACCCTGCTGAATTTGCATATGGAAGAGGTTTGCACTGCGGGGGTGTTAATTCCAAAAGCGCAGGCTGCCGAAGTAGTTGGGCGCTTAACGGGCTTGCAAGGGGTGGCAGTAAATAAAAAATAAACGGCAGGGAACTGACAACTGACAACAGACAACTAAAATGGATACAGGACTATTAAAAACGCTTTGTGCGCTAAGGGCACCATCGGGCAACGAGGGGCCTATGAAGGAGTTTATTATCGATTATGTAAAGCAAAATCAAGACAAATGGGCTGTGCAACCCGAGATTATAGAAGGCAATTTTATTGGCGATGCCCTAATATTGAAGTTTGGCAAACCACGCACCGCTATTTTTGCCCATATGGATAGTATTGGGTTTACAGTGCGCTACAACAATGGGCTGGTTAAAATTGGTAGTCCACGCACAGATACTGGTTTTACATTGGTAGGGGCCGATAGTATTGGCGAAATAGAAGCCGAACTGAATTACGACCATGATAATAATTTTTTAAGCTGTAATTACAGCCGTGAAATTGAACGGGGTACAGAGCTAACCTTTAAACCTGATTTTAGGGAAACAGATGAGTTTATACAGTGCTGCTATATGGATAACCGCCTGGGGTGCTACATAGCCCTTAAAACAGCCGAAACACTTACCGATGGGTTAATTTGCTTTACCTGCTACGAAGAGAGCGGGGGAGGCAACGCCGGGGTTGTAGGCAAGCATATATACGATCAGTTTGGCGTTATGCAGGCACTGATAGCTGATATTACCTGGAAGACGGAAGGGGTAGAGCATGGTAAAGGTGTGGCCTTATCTATTCGCGATTCCGGTATACCCCGAAGGTCGTTTTACCTGAAAATACTGGAATTGGCAAAACAAAGTGGTATTGATTTTCAACTAGAAGTAGAAGGCTCGGGCGGGAGCGATGGCAGCGAATTGCAAAAATCGACCTATCCTTTTGACTGGTTATTTATTGGTGCCCCTGAAGATTTTGTTCATACCCCCAACGAAAAAGTGCATAAATCCGACATTTATTCAATGGAAGCAATGTATAAGTATCTGATGCTTAGGTTGTAAGCTCTCATCTACAAGGCACTTGTTTAAATAGCTGAAAACTTGTCAATAAATAATGCTGAAACAGCAATATGTATTGAATAATAATCTAAATTTGCGTTCCCGATTAAAAAATATAACACAATGTTGAAACGATTTAGTTTAGTAGCTTTAGTTGCAATAATGCTTGCAAGCTGCGGAAAATCATATACACCAAAAGAGGTTGCCGATAATTTCTTTAAAGCTTTACAAGCCAAAAATTATGACGAGGCTGGTAAATTTGCTACTCCAACCGGTGTTACTGCTGTTGGCCAGCTTAAAGATTTTCTTAATGCTGACCCAACAAGCGTTAAATTAAACATTACAACAATTGCAGAGCCCGTTCTTGAAGGCGATACCGCTGCTACAGTTGCTTATACCAATGAGGGTGTTGAAAAAACAGCCCGCCTTAAAAAAATTGATGGCGCTTGGTTGATGGATGTTACTATTGAAGATTTATTGGGTGATGCTGGCGAGCCTGTTGAAACACCAATGGAGCCTGTAGTTGAGCCTACTGCTGATGCAAAGGCCGATACGGCAAAAAAATAAATAGTTGTGTTTAAGAAGTTTTTAAACATATTTGCAGTATTATTTGACGTTCTTTTTTTAGCTGGAGTAAGCTATATGGTATCAGAATACTTTAATGATGCCGCGGCTCATGTTGACCCTATTAATGCCTACACCGAGTGGCAGAAGCAAAACATCAGCCCCGACTCATTACAAAGTGGCGATTTGATTTTAAGGGATAGCAAGGGCTTTTTTAGTCAGGTTTTCCGTCAGTCATCTCAGCAAGAGCAGTTGTATTCTCATTCAGGCATCATCATTAAAGATACCGTAAAGGGCAAGGTTAAAGTTTTTGTATACCACTGTGTAGGTGGTGAAGAAAACAAAACCAACAAAATGAAGAAGGATCCTATCGAAATATTCTGTACCCCTGAGTCTAATTACGCATTTGGTATCTACAGGTACACATTTGGTAAAGAAACGAAGGATAAATTTATAGCAGAGATTAAAAGATATTACAAAATGGGGATGGAGTTTGATTTGCAGTTAGAGCTTGATACAGATGATAAAATGTATTGTTCTGAGGTAATTTACAAATCATTAAAATCGGTTAGCGAAACGGATACTATTGAAGTTGACCGCACTACTACTACAAAACCATTTATTGCGCTGGATAAACTTTATTTGAATAACTTTACGCGCAAAATTACATACAGGGAATTTTAAATTAAAAAAAACAATTATAACAATAACTATGAAAAACACAATTAAACTATTAGGAGGCGCGCTTGTAGCCGCTGTTATTCTTTTCACTTCATGCGGTGGTGCTGAAACTCCAAAAAGTGTTGCAGAAAAATTTATGGCTGCTATTGAAGACAAAAAATTTGACGAAGCAGCTCAGTACGCTACTGATGACACCAAAGCAGTTATCGAATTAATTAAAGGCGGTAAAGGCAGCGAAACTAAACGTGAATTCGTTTGGGGTGAAGAGAAAGTTGATGGCGACAAAGCTACCGTTAAATACAAAGTTAAAGGTTCTGACAAAGACGAAGAAGTTAGCCTTGTTAAAAAAGACGACAAATGGTTAGTTTCTATGACTAAAGCTCAAATGACCGGTGCTCCAAACCCTATGGATGCTCTAGGTGAAGGTTTAGGTTCAGCTACAACTGAAGACACTACATCAGCTCCTGCTACTGAAGCTCCAGCTACTGAGACTAAGTAATTGTATTTTAAATACAACACTTTTTGAAAAAGGCCCCTAACAGGGCCTTTTCTGTTTTATATTATTAACCAATAAAGAGTATGAAAACAACGGCTTGCTTTATTATTTGCATATCTATAGCATTAATAGGATGCCATAGGGCTGTTACACCTGAGGAGGTAAGTTTGGCATTCCTCTCAGCATTGCGCGATAAGGATTTTAAAACAGCTAAGCAATACGCCATGCCCGAAACGCAATCATATATCGGATATTTTGAAAATGGCATTTTACCCGAAAGTGATAATTACGATATTGAGATTGTAGGTATAAAGGAAAATAAAAACAGGGCCCGTGTTAAATATAAAATTGGTATAAACAGCTACGCTCAAAATCTAAGTCTTGTAAAGGTTGATGGTAATTGGAAAGTATACATGGCAATGAACCAGTTGGGAGTGTTTTTTATAGAATCGCCTAAAACGGTAGCCCGCAAGTTTATAGAGGCTATTGAAAGTAAAAGTTATGAAGAGGCAAAAAAGTATGGTACCGAAGAAACTAAAACAATGGTAGGGTTTTTAAGCTTAGCAAAGGCAAGCAATAAAACGCATGAATTTATTTGGGGTGATGAAATGATTAGCTTTGATAAGGCATCAGTAAAATATAAAGAAAATGGTGCCGATAAAGAGCAGGAAGTAGGCTTGATAATGAAAGACGGAAAATGGCTGGTATCTATGACAAAGCAGCAAATGGTTGGTAGCGAACCATTGCCAGGGCTGTTTAACACCGGTCCGGATACCGTAATTAAAGCTACTGAAACAATAAAATAGGGGAGAATCATAATAATTGTAAAAGAACTTGTATAATTAGAAAAAAAGTAGTTTCTTTGCAGTCCTTAAAAAATAAGCATTCAAGCTCATGTCACAAGTTTGTCAATTAACAGGTAAAAAAGCCATTGTAGGCCATAAAGTATCGTTTTCTAACAAGAAAACATTACGTCGTTTTAATCCGAATTTGATTAAAAAAACCTTTACAGTGCCTGAAACAGGTGAGGTTATTACTTTAAAGATATCTACATCTGCCCTACGTACGGTAAATAAAAAAGGCATTAATGCCTGCCTTAAAGAAGCCCGCGAAAAAGGCTTTATCCGCTAGTAATTAGCTTAGCAACTTATTATATAACCCCTGGCGCTAAAACCGTTAGGGGTTTTTATTTTTTGGCCGATTGAAATTTCTAACCCATAACCCCCAAACCCTAACCCCTAATTGCTAACTTTGCCCGCAAATATTATGGATATGAAATATGATTTGATAGTAATAGGTAGCGGCCCGGGTGGATACGTGGCAGCCATAAGGGCATCGCAGCTGGGTTTAAAAGTTGCTGTGATAGAGAAGGAAGAATTGGGTGGTGTTTGCCTTAACTGGGGCTGTATACCTACCAAGGCGCTGCTTAAAAGCGCCCAGGTGTTTGATTATATAAACCACGCTGCCGATTATGGCATAAACGTAGATAAAAGCAGTGCCGACTTTGGAGCAGTAATAAAACGTAGCCGTGGTGTTGCCGATGCTATGAGCAAAGGCGTACAGTTTTTAATGAAGAAGAACAAGATTGATGTTATACTAGGCTTTGGCAAGGTAAAAGGCGGCAAAAAAGTTAGCGTTACCGATGCTAATGGCATTGCTGTGGATTACGAAGCTGACCATATCATTATTGCTACCGGTGGTCGCAGCCGAGAATTGCCTAACCTAAAGCAGGATGGTAAAAAAATTATAGGCTACCGCGAAGCTATGGTAATACCAGAGCAGCCTAAAAGCATTGTAGTGGTTGGCTCTGGCGCTATTGGTGTAGAGTTTGCCTATTTTTACAAAGCTATGGGTACCGATGTTACCATAGTTGAGTACATGCCAAACGTAGTTCCGGTAGAGGATGAAGAAGTATCAAAACAATTAGAGCGAAGCTTTAAAAAGGCAGGTATTAAGATATTTACTGAGGCTGAGGTTACTGGTGTTGATACCCTTGGCAAAACTTGCAAGGTAGCGGTTAAAACCAAGAAAGGCGAGGAGATACTGGAGGCTGATGTAGTACTATCTGCTGTTGGGGTAACGTCTAATATTGAAGGTATCGGGCTGGAAGATGCCGGTGTGGTTACCGATAAAGGTAAAATTGTTGTTGACGAGTTCTATAAGACCAACATACCGGGCATTTATGCCATTGGCGATGTGGTAAAAGGCCAGGCCCTTGCCCACGTTGCCAGTGCCGAAGGCATTATTTGCGTTGAGAAAATTACTGGCCACAACCCAGAGCCACTCAATTACAATAACATTCCTGGTTGCACATACTGTTCTCCCGAAATTGCTTCGGTAGGCTATACCGAGAAAGCCGCTAAAGAGGCAGGATATGAACTTAAGGTGGGTAAATTCCCATTCTCAGCATCGGGCAAGGCAAAAGCCGGTGGCAATGCCGATGGTTTTGTTAAGTTGATATTTGATGCCAAGTACGGCGAGTTGTTAGGCGCCCACTTTATTGGGGCTAACGTTACCGAGATGATTGCCGAGATTGTAGTAGCCCGTAAACTGGAAACTACAGGCCACGAGATGATTAAATCGGTTCATCCGCACCCTACAATGAGCGAAGCCATTATGGAAGCCGCCGCTGCTGCTTACGGTGAGGTTATACACTTGTAATGAAAAACGAAAAATGTAAAATATAAGCCTCGCAATAGCGGGGCTTTTTTGTGACAATAAACCGAATAAAAACTACTGATTGTTCGGCACTAAAAATTTATCCCTATATCAATACTTTTAAGTTTGCGGTACATATCGGTAGCGTAGTTATCAGTCATGCCAGATACATAATCCAACACGCCCAGCACACGGTTATATACCGGTTGCCCTTCGTATAAGTATTGTGTTGGTATTAATTTTAATGCTTTTTGATCAGATTTTTCCCTATTTTCTTTATCAATTATTGTAGGTGGTATAAAATGCGATAATAGTTCATACATAATTGTGTATCCAGCATTTTCAATCTCTACAACGCCACGGTAATTATAAATATTATCAATAGAAAATTTGTAAATTTCTTTTATAGAGTTACAGTCTTCTGCAATAATATCAAGTATTGGCTTACTCATTTTACCTGATATTATATCATCAGTATATTGTTCAAATACCTTTTGGCTTCGTGTAATTAGAGCACTTATGCAGGTGGCGCGTAGAAAAGAAATTCGTTCGTTTTTATCGGGCATAGTACCTAATATTTCCCTGTTACGTTGCTTTCTGTGAGGCAATAAATCGTCAAGTAGGCGTAGCATAATATCAGTGCAGGTATTATGATCTATAATACCCAGTCGCTGAGAGTCTTCAAGGTCAATAACATTATAGCAAATATCATCGGCAGCCTCTACCAGCCATACAAATGGGTGGCGCAGATAAACATGTGGGTTACTGCTTTCCTTAACCATGCCGGTATTTTCAGCAATTAAAGAGAATGTTTCCTTTTCTGATTGAAAAAAACCAAATTTTTTGCGGTGCAATATCCCTTTATTAGAGGCAATAGACTCGCAAGGATATTTGGCTATAGTGGCAAGCGTGGTATGGGTAAGTTTCATCCCGCCCTCGCTTTTGCCGTTTTGCTGCTGGGTAAGCATGCGCATAGCATTAGCATTACCCTCAAAATGAACAAAGTCGGCCCATTGGGCATCAGTAAATAATGGTTTTAACTTCGCTTCGTGTTTTTTAAAATAGTTAGCAATGGCATCTTCGCCACTGTGGCCAAAGGCTGGGTTGCCAATATCGTGGCAAAGGCAAGCGGCTGCAATTACGTTGTATAAATTATGGTTGTAAAATCCTTTTGATTCATCAGTAAGTTCGTTTCCGTATTTCTTAACAAGATAATCGCCTGCAAGGCGGCCCAATGAGCGCCCAACCGATGAAACTTCTAATGAATGGGTAAGTCTGTTGTGGACAAACACGCTACCGGGTAATGGAAAAACCTGGGTTTTATTTTGCAGCCTGCGGAACGATGCAGAAAATATGATACGGTCATAATCGCGTTGATATTCTGTGCGTGGGTCGGTATTGGTGCTGGTTGAGTGAATACCCGTGCGGGCTGCAGAGTAAAGCTTATTTAAATCCATAAGGCAAATATAGTTGTTAGTTTGTAGTTGTGGGTTTAGGGTTCTAGTTCTTAGCTAGTAGCTAACATAATGCTAATGTTAAACTATCTTTTGCATTATGTATTATACATTCTTCATTCATACAATTTAATTATATTTGTGGCTTACATTAACCTGAATGTGCGGAATAACGGGCGTTGTTGCTCTTAGTGAAAGTGGTAAAAAATACTTAAGCAGGGTACCTTTAGCTATAGACTCAATGGCTAGTCGTGGGCCCGATGGTAACGGTATTTATACACATAAAAATGCAGCCTTAGGCCATTTAAGGTTATCAATTATTGATACATCATCGGCAGCCAACCAGCCTTTTACCGACCCTAGTGGACGCTACACAGCTGTTTTCAATGGAGAATTTTTCAACTTTCAGAAATACCGCCAGCAGCTGATTGATAAAGGCATAGAGTTACGATCTACCGGCGATACCGAAGTACTTTTGCACCTATATATTTTAGAAGGCGAAGACTTTGTGCGTAAAATGAACGGTTTTTTTGCTCTGGCTATTTATGATAAGGTTAACGAAACCATTTTTATAGCCCGCGACCGTTACGGTGTTAAACCTTTCTATATTTATCATGATACAGAGAAGATTATCTTCTCATCAGAAATGAAGGGTTTGCTGGCATACGGCATAAAAAAAGATATAGATTACGTATCGCTATACAGCTATTTGCAGCTAAACTATGTTCCGGGCAATAATAGCATCTTTAAAAATGTAATTAAACTTAAACCAGGTAGCTATGGGGTTATAAACCCTAATGGGCAAATTGAGTTTACCGAATATTACCATATTGACCCTACCGCTGCTTTTAGCAGTGAGGTACCTAGCTATGATGATGCACAGAAGAGGTTGGTTCAATTGCTTGATGCATCGGTAGAGCGCCGCATGATTAGCGATGTGCCGCTAGGCTCATTTTTAAGTGGAGGTATTGATAGTTCAGTTATAACGGCCTTAGCCGCGCAGAAAACAAAGCATCTTAAAACTTTTTCTATTGGGTACAAAGACGAGCCTTTGTTTGATGAGACGCAGTATGCCCTTATGGTGGCAAAAAAGTACAATACAGACCATACCGTATTCTCGTTAAGTAACGATGATTTGTATAATAACCTTTTTAAAGTACTTGATTATATTGATGAGCCTTTTGCCGATTCATCGGCCATAGCAGTACATATCCTAAGCATGCATACCCGCAAACATGTAACCGTGGCTCTTAGCGGCGATGGTGCTGATGAAATGCTTGGGGGGTACAATAAGCACGAAGCAGAGTTTAGGATACGCAATGCGGGTACTAAAGAGCAAATGGTGGCGGCATTAGAGCCGTTTTTAAAGTTATTGCCAGCATCGCGCAATACAAAAGCAGGCAACAAAGTACGCCAGGCATTAAAGTTTGCCGCAGGCTACAAGCTTAGCGCCAAAGATCGTTACTGGCGCTGGGCAGGCTATTGTAATGAAGCTGAAGCGACCGCTTTACTTAAAAAACCCGTTGATTGGGAAGAGTATAATTTTAGAAAGGGAGTAATCCTACGCACCATTAATGGAGCTGCTGATATACATGATGTGCTGTTTACTGATATGCACCTTGTGCTGCCTAACGATATGCTGGTAAAAGTAGATTTGATGGCCATGGCAAATAGCATAGAGGTACGCAACCCATTTTTAGATGTTGATGTGGTAAACTATTGCTTTACACTCCCTGCTAATTATAAGATTGATGCGCACGGACGCAAAAAGGTATTGAAAGATGCTTTCCGCAGCTATTTACCCGAGGAATTATATAACCGTGGCAAACAGGGGTTTGAAGTACCTTTGCTTAAATGGTTTAGAACTGGGCTAAACGAACTGATTTTTAATGACTTATTGGCGGCGGATTTTATAGAAAAACAAGGTATATTTAACTACCATGCTATTGAAATGCTGAAAAAGCAATTAATGTCTAATAGTCCGGGCGATGCTACTGCACGTGTTTGGGGGTTGTTGGTTTTTCAATACTGGTATAAAAAACATATGAATTAATGCCTAAAGTATTGCGTATAATTAACCGGTTTAACATTGGTGGCCCCACATATAATGCGGCATACCTCTCGGCCTATTTGCCGCCGGAGTACGAAACTATGCTACTTGCAGGCTCTTTGGATGAAGGGGAAGAAAGCTCTGAACATGTTTTAGATGAGTTGGGGTTAAAGCCTGTGTTTATTAAAGAAATGAAACGGGAGATTGCGCCATTAGATGATTTGGCAGCCTACCGTAAGATAAAAGAGATAATAAAAGAATATAAGCCTGACATTGTGCATACACACGCATCAAAAGCAGGCACTTTGGGTCGTTTAGCTGCAGCATCGTGCGGGGTTAAGGTTATTGTACATACATTTCACGGCCATGTATTCCATTCGTATTTTGGTAAGGCTAAAACAGAATTTTATAAGAATATTGAACGATACCTGGCTAAAAAGAGTACAAAAATCATAGCCATTTCTGACCGTCAAAAAGAAGAATTAACTGTAGAGCATAAAATTTGTTACCCTGATAAGGTAGTTGTTGTTCCATTGGGTTTTGACCTTGACCGTTTTCAGCTTAACCAAGTAGAAAAACGCACTGCATTCCGCACCTATTATAATCTTGATGAGGATGAAATAGCTATTGGTATAATTGGCAGGTTAGTTCCTGTTAAAGGCCATGCATTGTTTTTAGAAAGCATTAAAAAGGTGCTTAATAATACTAATAAAAAGGTTAGAGCATTTATTATTGGCGATGGGGATGACCGTGGTTTAGTAGAAGCAACAGCTACAGAACTAGGTATTGTGTTTACCAATGAGCATAGCCCAGCTGTAAAAGCTCCTGTTACATTCACATCATGGATAAAGGAGATTGATGAAGCTTTGGCAGGTTTAGATATTGTTGCGCTTACATCGTTAAATGAGGGCACGCCGGTAAGCCTTATAGAGGCGCAGGCGGCTAATAAACCTATTGTTACAACCAATGTAGGCGGTATACGTAATGTAGTTTTAGATGGTGAAACGGCATTTTTAATTGAAAACCGCGATGCCGGATTTTTTGGTGCTAAATTGCAGTTGCTGGTAGAAGATGATAACTTGCGTTTAACTATGGGAGCAAGGGGCTGGGAACACGTTAAAGATACTTTCCACTATAAACGGTTAGTAACTGATATTGATGCTTTGTATAAGCGGTTGCTAAATGATTAAATTTGCGCTTAATGGAAAGATTATATGCATATAAAAGAGTAGCGGTATGGGCTTTGTCTTTGCTGGTAGTGGTTGTTATGCTTAGCTCTTGCTATACTAACCAAAGTATAATGCTTAAAACACCTGATGATTATCCATTTGCTGTTTATAACGATAGCTTAAATAATAAGGAAACATATAAAATTGCTGTAGCTGATATTATTACCATTAATGTATTTACTAATGAAGGGCGGCAACGTTTAGGCATTGTAATAGACCCTTTGGTATCAGGTGTAGGTTCAGGTTCTAATGCTATTATACAAACACAAATGGCTTATTTGGTAGAGCCTGATAGCAGCATACATGTCCCTTTGATAGGCAGGACAAAAGTAGTAGGTTATACAATAAGACAAATAGAAGACACGTTAACCCATAAACTATCTAAGTACTATAATACACCTTACATCGAATTAAGGGTCACCAATAGGCGTTTCATGGTTTTTATTGGTGGTAATACTGCTAAGGTTATTACCATGGCGAATGAAAGGACTACCTTAATTGAGGCACTTGCTTTAGCTGGCGGAATACCACCATTAAGTAAAGCATATAATATTAAACTTATCCGCGGTAGCTTGGCCAACCCAATAGTGTATCAAATTGATTTGTCTACGCTAGAGGGTTCAAAACTTGGAGGCTCTATGGTAATACAGGCAAACGATATTATTTATGTAGAACCTGTTAAACGTAATTTTGACCAGGCACTACAGCAATCAGTTGGCTATATATCTGCTTTAGTTGGTGTTTTTTCTGTTATTACAACAATAATTGTGTTAACCCGATAATGGCGGCTCCTAAAAAAATATCCAATATTAATGATGAGTTTGATCCTACGCTGCTGCTGGTAATAGCCAGAAAAAACCAGCTTTGGGTTGCACTTGTTTTAATTGTTTGCGCTTCGGCTGCCGTAATTTATAATAGGTATACCCACCCGGTATTTCAATCAAATGCCGTATTGCAGCTTAATACCGGCTCTACAACTGCAGAGCTTATGCAGTATGACCCTAAAATATTTGATAATAACCTTGCATCTGAAATAGAGCTGATGCGTTCCAGTGTTTTTTTGGGACGCGTTGTAAATAAACTTGATTTAAAAGTCAGCTATTTTAAACAAGGTAATATCTTAAGCTTTGAGCAGTATAATACCTGCCCCTATAAAGTGGATGTTAAAGGAATATCAAGCGCTATTTATGATATACCGTGTTATGTTAATTTTACTGATGCCAACCAGGTAAAATTAACTTACGAAAACTCACAACAGCGTTATACTAAGGTTGTACCCGTTGGAACATGGGTTAAAGTCCCATTAATTGACTCATTAAAAATTACAGTTTTAAACCCTAAGGATCTAAAATCAGATAATGATATTCTAAAATCAAACAATCAATACTTTTTAATTAATAATCCTGAAGGTTTAATAAGTTTTGTAAGCCGCAATTTAACCGTAAGTATATTAAATGAGGCGGCTAAGACTATTAAAATAGTATTTAATGACAGGAATGCCAATAAAGCAGCGGATGTAGTAAATACAATTGCTAATGAGTTTTTAACGTTTGATGTAGAAAAAAAATCTGAAAGTGCCAGTAAAACTTTAGCGTTTTTAGATACAACCATAAACAGGCTTTACGACAATTTATCTACATCAGAAGATGAGCTTAATAAGTTTAAGCTTGAAAACAGTATTGTAGAAGATAATGCAGACGATGTTAAATCTAACCCCAACGCAGGTCTCATAAATAAAATTGATGAACTTGAAAGAGATAAACTAGAAATTGATTTTGAGTTAAAAACACTTGAAGTTATAGGGAAAGAAATAGATAAGAAGATAAATGATGTTTATGGGCTGATTTCATTGTCTTCTACAACATCAAACATTAGTATAACCAAGCAGCTAAACGATTTGCAAACATTATTACTGGGCAGGCAAAATCTTTTATATGATGTAACTTTAAACAGCTCTGAAATAAAAGCGAAAGACTATCAGATTGAAATACAGAAAAAACTTATAGTAGCCAGCATAGCAAGCTTAAAGGCATCGCTAATAATGAAAAGCAAAGAATATGGCGATAAGATTATAGAATCAAATACTCAATTGCTAAATAAAAGTTTAGGGTATGATATTATTGAGTTTTCAAGACTTAAAAGGCAAAATCAGATTAATGAAAAATATTATAACCAACTTGTAATTCAAAAAGCTGAGCTAACAGTATTAAGGGCTGGTTTTGTGCCACAAAATATGGTACTTGATTTTGGTACTGTATCAAAAGCCCCGGTCTATCCAGATAAAAAGGTAATTGTATTATCTGCCATATTAACTTGGCTGCTAATAAGTTTCGGGTTAATAATTTTCAGGTATTTAATGCACAGCCAGATTTCTAATATCGGCGATATAATAAAATTAACCCAGGTGCCTATTTTAGGTTTTGTGCCTAAATTCTCAGAAGAGATACCTGTATCGCAGTTAAT
>CAMBQF010000051.1 GCA_945869825.1 Chitinophaga pinensis
TATGGGTATTCTCCCTTTAAACTTACAGCCACCATTGGCAACCTGGTATTTTTAATAAACATGGTGCTTATTGTTAAGCGTATTTATGGCCTTGTTTTTAATAATGACGAGCCCGATAAGCTGGAAAAAACTATAGCCGATTACCTGACGGTATATGCTGTATGGTCGGCTATTGTGGTGTTTGTTTTGCCGTGGATATTGTAGGTATAATTAAATAGTTGGGAATATAGGTTGGCAATTGTATTTGCAGGTAACCTTTACCCGTTGCGTGCGTATTTACAGCACCAATACCCATCGCTAACAAAAAACCCTAACTATGTTAATCCGTTGTAAAACTGCTGCAATACTTATTGCGGTGCTTAGTATCCATTTTTCTGCCCTGGCCCAAACCCCGCGCGCTACGCTGTATGTAACCGTTAAAAATACTAAGGGCGAAACACGCAAAGGACTGGAGGTTTCTATCAGCGATAAAAAAGCCCCCACAGCAGCGCCCTTGCGCAGCTTTACCGACGAGCGGGGTAATTGCAATTTCAACGTTCCGCGCAGCGTTACCTATGCTATAAAGGTTGACGGCAAACCAATGGGCGAAGTAGCTGTTCCAGCTACAGGCGGCAGCTCTGTTACCAAAAGCCTTGTAGTTGAATTTAGTAAACCCGCGCTTGCAACAGCTAAAATAGATACCATAAAATTTGTTGTAGGTGAAGAGCTTAAAGCCAATGAAACCGAGGGTATAGGCATTATCAACGTAGGCAACGGCGGCCAGGGTGTTAAAGGGGTAAAAATAACGTTGGTGTCAACCAAAATTAACAAGGCCTTTGTTACTTACAGCGGCGATGATGGCGCGGCACGCATGAAGCTGCCCCTAAACAACGACTATAAGATTTATACCGATGGCATTGAGTTTGGGCACACCTTTAACATGCCCGATATTCCCTATATTAACAAGGGGTTGAAGATTCAATACATACCTACCCATATTACCGAAACTGCTACAGGCGATACCATTATTCAAAACCAGAATGATATTACCGGCGCTACTGCAGACAGGGTATATATTTACTTTACCATTACCGAGCCCGATGGCCGCACACTGCTTGCCAATGAGCCAATCTATCTTAACTCTACCAAAAGCACCAAAGTATATACTGCTATTACCAACTCGGCAGGCAGGGCAAAATTCCTTATCCCGAAAGATGCTATTTACAGCGTAAACTTTAAGTACGAGCGCGATGTGGATTTGCTGGACCTTACTGTAAACAAAGGCTACCGTACTATCGAAATTGATTACAGCTACTTAGGTTCTGCCAACATTGAGAAGTTTTACGATACCGCCAAGCGCGATAAAAACGGGTTTCTTACCGAGTTTATGGTTAGCGAGGTTAAACCGCATACTATCCATAACAACTACCTTGAGTCAACCTCAACAGGTTACAAACTTAACTTGGTTGGTGAGGATAGCTACAGCAAAAATGTAGCCTCCTCTCCTCCTTCTGTTTCGGGCAATGGCTTGTACATAAGCGGTGGCTATTACTCACGTTATTTTTATGGGTTTGATAAAGGTACAGGCAAAAACCTTTGGGGCGTAGAACTGGCCGATGGCGGCGCATCGGCGGCGGTGTCAGACAGTGGCGTAGTGTTAGTTATAACCCAATCGTGTACACTGTACGCACTTGACGAAAACGATGGTAAACCGCTATGGAGCAAATGGCTGGGCAGCAGCATGTACTCTACTCCTACTGTATCCAATGGCAAAGTGTACGCTGTTTACCCCGATGATTTATATACCTACGGCAAAGAAAACAAAGGCGATTATGTATTGGTATGCTTTGGATTGAAGAAAGGCGATATACAATGGCAACAGCGCATTGGCGGCAATGTGCAGGGCTCTCCTGTGTTTGCCAACGGCAATGTGTACTTAGCCAACAACACCGGTATGGTGTACGCTTTTGAGGGCAAGAGTGGTAAAGAAATTGCCAAGAAACAACTGAACCCGATATCAGCACCAACCGTTGTAGGTAACAACCTGGTTATAGCAACCAAAAAAGGCAACGATTCCAAAGAACTGGGACTATACAACGCCACTACATTGGCATTGGTTAAAAAGCTGCCCGGCATCGCCCTTCTTAACAAAGAAGACGATGGCTCTATCGGCGAAATGAACGACGACGAAGGCCGCGCGCTTTGCTACAAAGGCAAATACTACTATGTGCTTAAGCAAACGGTGTATTGCGCCGATGCTACGGGCAACACCGTATGGAGCAAACCCATTGGTGCCGATTGCAACACTATGCCTGTAGTGGCCGGTGGCAAAATTGTGGTGGCCGACGATGCAGGTAAGGTGCAACTGCTGTCGCCTACCGATGGTAGTGTGGCCAAAACCTACAACCTGGGCAGCCCTATATTTTCGCAACTGGTGGTAACCAATGGTGTAATATATGCCGCTACTAAAACCGGCACCATGATATCGCATAAAACTGGCGATACCAGCCTTAACGGATGGGCTATGTGGGGCGGCAATGCAGGGCATAATACTGTGGTTGAATAGACTTATTCTTCTCCGCTGTAATATATCTTGTAGAACTTGCGCCCATCGGGTTCGGTGCCTTTTTCTATCAGCTTCCTGTCGCCGTGAATGTAGATGTGGAAATTCTTATCCAGCTTTAGCACGCTTTTAAAAATCTTAGCCTGCTTTTTTACCGCCTGGTTGCTTATTTCAAAGTTATCCTGTATCTCAACGTTGTTGTTCTCTTTATAATCGTCGTAAAACGATTTAAACGAGCTTATCACCTCCTTATCACCAAAAATCTCTTTCTCAAACTCGTCCTTATCAAACACATCGTTCTTTTTAAAAAACTCTATGCTTTTGTTCAACATATCAATCTGGCGGGGCTTGTCAACCTCAAAATCTTCGGGCAGTTGCTTTACCACAAAGGTTTTGGCTATCTGCAAAAAGTTTTTCGTGTTGCTAAACTCATCGCTAACGGGCTTCACCTTCAAAAAATCATCCTTCCAATACACCGCGTCGACGCTGTTAGCCTTGTCAATTATCAGCACCCGGTAGCCGTCTTTTTCTTCGGTATTAAAAATAAAGGCCGCCTTATCAATTTTATCTATGTTAATGCCCTGCTCGCTGTGCATGCTCAGGTCGGTATCCATAGTAAGGAACGCCTGCATATTCTCCACCTTCAATATCGCTATGGCGTTGGTGCGGTTGCCTTTAATGTCAACGTTTTTAATCATGCCCACCAGCAGGTCGCCGGGCTTAATCATGGGGTGGTTGCTCACCTCATACAGGTAGTGCGCAATGCTCACCGTCTTCGCGTGGAAGTCGCCATCGTTAAACATACGCTTAGCGTAGTTATACATGGGGTTTAGCGCCAGGTCATCCTCGGTAAAGTTAAAGCTGTAGTACTCCTCCGTTTTAAAATGCGACAGGAAAAACCGTTGCAGCAGCATGCGCAGGTCCATACTCTCTAAATCGAGCGCATCGGCCGATAGTTGGGTCCCTTCGTCATCGGCTTTGTTGCCAATTTTATGTATAGAAGCTTGTTGTAAAAACGCGTCAGTAAAGTCAAACATGCTGCAAAGTAAGTGAAAAACGAAAAGCTGAAAATGAAAAGTTATGCGCCATAGAATTAATAGTCTGTGACGAAAGGTGTGTTTAAGTGTAATGACACACCCCGTCATCCGCCTAAGGCCGATTGCCCCCCTTTACAGAGGGGATAAATTATCTGAGCCAGAATTCTGATCCCTAATTACTACTTTTCAACATTGATAAATTGCCTCTTGACAGAAAAGGCTTTTCGGCTATCTTTGCACGATGTTTCCTGTATGGTGCATCATTTAACTCCTGATGTATGCCCAAAAATCCTGATATAAAGTCCGTTTTAATTATTGGTTCAGGCCCTATTATTATTGGCCAGGCCTGCGAATTTGATTACTCTGGTAGCCAGGCAGCCCGTTCTCTGCGCGAAGAAGGTATTGAGGTAACGCTGATTAACAGCAACCCCGCTACCATTATGACCGACAAAGTAACCGCCGACCATGTTTACCTGGAGCCGCTTACCGTGCAGTCTATTGTTAAAATACTGGAAGAGCGTAAGATAGATGCCGTGCTGCCTACCATGGGCGGGCAAACAGCCCTTAACCTGGCTATTAAGTGCGACGAGATGGGTGTTTGGAAAAAGTACGGTGTTAAATTAATTGGTGTTGATATTGCCGCCATTGAGATTACCGAAAACCGCGAGAAGTTCCGCCAACTGATGATTGACATTGGTGTTGGTGTAGCCCCTTCCGATACTGCCCACTCGTTTTTAGAGGGTAAAGAAATTGCCCAGCGTATTGGTTTTCCGCTGGTTATACGCCCATCGTACACCCTTGGCGGAACAGGTGCGGCATTTGTACATACCAAAGAAGAGTTTGAAGCCAAGCTGGCCCGCGGCCTGCAGGCATCGCCCATACACGAGGTGCTTATTGATAAGGCTGTTTTGGGTTGGAAAGAATACGAGCTGGAGCTGCTGCGCGATAATAACGACAACGTTACCATTATCTGCTCTATTGAGAACTTTGACCCTATGGGTATACATACTGGCGACAGCATTACTGTTGCCCCGGCTATGACCCTTTCAGACACTACCTTTCAGGAGCTGCGCGACCAGGCTATTAAAATGATGCGCGCCATTGGCAACTTTGCCGGTGGGTGTAATGTACAGTTTGCCGTGCACCACGAAACGGAAGAGATTATTGCCATTGAAATTAATCCCCGCGTATCGCGCTCATCAGCCTTAGCATCTAAAGCAACGGGTTACCCTATTGCTAAAATAGCCGCTAAGCTGGCTATTGGTTATAACCTTGACGAACTGAAAAATCAGATTACCAAGACTACATCGGCGTTTTTTGAGCCTACGTTAGACTATGTAATCGTTAAAATACCCCGCTGGAACTTTAATAAATTCAAGGGTGGAAATAAAGAGCTTGGCCTGCAAATGAAAAGTGTGGGCGAGGCTATGGGCATTGGCCGATCATTCCAGGAGGCGTTACAAAAAGCCTGTCAAAGCCTTGAAATTAGCCGCAACGGTTTAGGTGCTGATGGTAAAGAACTGCGCAATATTGAAGAGCTGGAAGACAGCCTGAAACACCCATCGTGGAACAGGTTATTCCATATTAAAGACGCGCTGCAAATTGGCATGTCGCTAAAAACGGTTTACAAGCATACCCTTATCGACCCATGGTTCCTAAACCAGATAAATGATTTAGTAGAAACCGACCGTTTAATATCTACTTACACTATTGAAAACATATCGCGCGAGTTGTTGGTGTCTGCCAAGCAAAAAGGCTACGCCGACCGACAGATAGCCCACCTGCTGCGTTGTCTGGAGAGCGAGGTATACAAAAAGCGTAACGACATGGGCATTAAGCGCGTGTACAAAATGGTTGATACCTGTGCTGTCGAGTTTGAGGCCAAAACGCCTTACTACTACTCTACATTTGAGACGGAGAATGAAAGCATACGGTCTGACAAGAAAAAAATTATTGTTTTAGGTAGCGGCCCTAACCGCATTGGCCAGGGTATAGAGTTTGATTATAGTTGCGTACATGGTGTATTAGCCGCCCGCGAGTGTGGTTACGAAACCATTATGATTAACTGTAACCCCGAAACAGTTTCAACAGACTTTGATATATCAGACAAGCTGTATTTTGAGCCTGTTTTCTGGGAACATATTTACGATATCATTCAGCATGAGCAGCCCGAAGGGGTTATTGTTCAGTTGGGCGGACAAACCGCGCTTAAACTGGCTGAAAAACTGCACCGCTACGGCATTAAAATCATTGGTACCGATTATGAGAGCCTTGACCTTGCCGAAGACCGTGGACGCTTTTCTGAGCGCTTAAAAGCCCTTGATATTCCTTACCCTAAGTTTGGTGTTATACAAACAGCTGATGAAGCGGTAGAACTATCGCGCGAGCTTGGTTTCCCGCTGTTGGTGCGCCCATCGTATGTATTGGGTGGCCATAACATGAAGATTGTAATTAACGAGGAAGAACTGGAAACGCACGTTATCGACATCAATAAAGATATTCCCGGTAACCGTGTGTTGCTAGACCATTTCCTGGAGAATGCCATAGAGGCCGAAGCCGATGCTATTTGCGATGGCGAAGATGTATACATCATTGGCATTATGGAGCATATAGAGCCTGCGGGTATCCACTCAGGCGACTCGTACGCGGTGCTGCCTACCTTCTCGCTTAGCGATGAGGTGATAGCCCAAATACGCGAATACACTAAAAAGATTGCCCTGTCGCTTAATACCCTGGGCTTAATAAACATACAGTTCGCCATTAAAAACAACCAGGTATATATTATAGAGGCCAACCCACGCGCCTCTCGTACCGTGCCGTTTATTGCCAAGGCCTACGATGAGCCGTACGTAAACATTGCCACTAAAGTAATGCTGGGCGAATTGAAGTTGAAAGACTATAAATTTAATCCTCAACCGCGCGGCTGGGCTATAAAAATACCGGTATTCTCTCACGATAAATTCCCCGAGGTAGCTAAGGAATTAGGCCCCGAAATGAAATCGACCGGAGAGGCTATCCAGTTCATCACCGACCTGCACGATGAGTTCTTCCAGAAGATATATTCAGAGAGGAATTTGTACCTTTCTAAATAGCTGAAAACTGAAATTTGAAAGTTAGCATAGGTAATCTGTGCTAACTTTTTTATTTGTAGTACGTTGTAGCAGCATGCCAAAACAGTTTGCGATTGCCTTTCTTCTTTTGCTTAATGGACTTTTGCAAGCACAAGTGCCAATGCAATTCTTTTACCCTTTCCCTGATTGCGCACCCGATTGGCATATAACACATTGCTATGTGGGTGTAGAAAGGGGTTGTGTATTTATGTACGATGTTGATACTGTACTTAGCAAAACAAGCACCAATGGTTTTTTCACTAATCATTCATTTACTGCTGCAACGCCCGGCAGCGTTATACTCTCGGCTAAAGTCATTATGCCCAGCACACAAGATACACTAACCATAAAAGACACATTAACAGCTATTGCCAAACCCGAAGTAGAACTGCGTATAATTAGTGCCGATGTTAAGGGGTCAGGTAAAATTAACTATGGTTTTTTTGATAAGAAAACAGGGAAGAAATACCCTGAAAGTATAATGCGGAATTGCTTTACCGAGGTGGAAGTAAAAAAGCCCGGCTCACAATTTAGAAATGAAAATATCGGTAGCGGGTTTGAATATACCGTTAGTGCAGAAAACAGGGTTTCGGGTAACACAATACTAATACGGTGCCACCCCTTAGACGCACGTGCTACGTATTGGCTTGGCCCTGTTACAGTTGAATATAATATTCCTTGATGGTTATTTCTAATAACAATAGAGCCCATAGCAATTGCAGCGGGCTCTAATTGTTCATTTTATATCTCTTTATCTCTTAATTCCCCATAAATACCAAGCGCTGGGTGTTTTGCACCTTGCCCGATGTTACAGTTACACTGTACACACCTGCAGGCATGCCCGACAGGTCTATAGGAAGTATTTGTGAGCCTTTGCCATTGCCGGCAAAAGAACGCACTTGTTTGCCCATCATATCGTTAACCACCACTTTATAATCGGTAGCTTTTGCAGTAGTTAGTTGCAGGTTGAATATTCCGTCTGATGGATTAGGATACACCTTAACACCTACGCTGAATAAATCTTCGTTAACGCCTGTTAAAGGCACCTGGTAGCAGTTGCCGCCAATAACGGTATTGGTACGTTGGTATAGCTCGTTTACCACATCGGTAATCTTCTCGATACAAATAATGGTATCGGTAATCTCGCTAAAGTAAATGCGGCAAAGCGGTGTTGGGCTTAAATATTTTTCGGTAAAATACCCTTGGTACGATATGCCTACAACTTCAGTTCCACCGGTGGTATACTCAGGGTTAATAGGATATACCAATGGGTCAACCATGTTTTGCACACCCAGTATTTTAATGCCGTGCATGGTAAACTGGTAAGCGTTTACCTTGTGTGCAGGGTTTTTCATAGCAACCTCTACATAGTTAAGGTCAAAATTTACATCAATCAGGCTAAGGGTTACCGTATCGTCTGGGTTTATAAAGTTTTGCGGAAAGCTACACTCGTTATTGTTGTCGGGGTTACCCAACAATGCACATTTGTTATCCAAAGCGGCATCGTAAACAGTTATAGTGCCATTGCCGCTAAGGTCGGTACAGGGCAGGGCATTAGCCGTGCCATCCAGTATTTCTGCTACATATAGCTGCGCGTCTTCACTTTCGCGTTCGCCATCAGCATCCAAATCGCCTTTTATAGCTGTACCGTTGCAGGTACCATTACAATCTGTTTCGGCATTGCCATATTGTACACCCATACAGTCTACAAACACAGGGCAATCGTTATCTATGGTAAATGATGGTATGCCGTTTCCGTCGCGCGTTAAACGTATACATACCTGCGCCTGATTATTGGTATAGTCAGATTCTTGGCGGCCCAAGGCATCAGGACTTTGGTCCCAGTTTACCCGCACCAGTAGCACATATTGTCCGGTATCAACATCGGTAATATCAATCCACTGGCATGCCAGGCCCGAACCATAAATATCGCCACAGCCGGCAGTAATACCCATATTGCCACAGCCATACTGGGCAGTGCCACCATCTCCGCACTCAAGGTCTAAAACACAAAAACCGTTTTTAAAGCCTACGGGTATCTCGGTTCCTTGTTGGTTAATTAATATATATTGCGCATAGCCAACATAGTGCCAGTGGCCGTGGCAGGGGTCAAACACAAACTGTGTACCCGCTTGTGGCTGGCCAATAAAGTAATCATCTTCGCCAATATTTTTAATGTGGGTAGTAAAGCGGATAATATCGCGCAGCCCAAAACCTGTTACACAACCCTCTTGCACATAGCAATCATCAACGGTAATCTGGTCAACATCCATAGAGTTTACTATGGCCTCTTGCACCACCATAAGGTCTGGTGCTTGCGGGCATTGCACACTGCCGTAAGCGTAGCACGGCCCTGCAACAGTAGCCAGCGGGTTGTAGTTGCAACTGTTTGGGTCCATGCAGCCCACTACAGGGCCAAGGTATTCTATCTCCCAATTTATGCCGTTGGCGGCGCAGCTTGCACCAACATCGCCTATGCGAATATAGTAGGTAACGGCAGAGTCCATATAGGCGGTAACAACAGCCTGCAAGCCGCAACCGCCATTGTTATCATCGTAAAACACGGTGCCAATATTGCTATCGTCGTAAGTAAGGCCCACACAATTATCGTACACCCATATTTTGGTATTACAGGTGTTGGTGCCGCAGGTTGTTATGGCGTAGGTACCAATGCTATCTGGCTTAAATGTATACCACATATTGGTTACCGGCGCGTTATATGTTCCCAAGGTAACATCAATAGCGTTAGAACATGCATAGCCCGGCGGGCAGTTAAAGTAGGTAGACTCGGTATTGGCAAAGCTGCCGCCCTGTGCAACAAGCTGGCCACCAAGCGTTACAGAGTAATAGCCCTGGCCATAGCCACAGCAAATACCATCGCCATAGGTATCGTTTATAGTAAATTTTATGCATGAATTATTAGGCACACATACCGTATCGCCAATGGCTCCGCCCTGAGCTATTACAGCACCAGACTGTGCGTAGGTCAACGTCCACGATGTTTCGTTGGGGTAACTGTCAGGTGTTATGTTAACAATTATCCTGACCTGGCCATTGGGACATTGAGCGTTAACCGCAGCAAAACAACCTATAGCTAATAAAAAAAGTAAAATCCTTTTCATCTTTTTGGTATTAATAGGGTACCAAAGTTAAGAATTTGTTTAGGTTATACTAATCTGTATTTTTAAATTCTTACGCGTTCAAACCCATCAACAGTTTAAATTTATTGTTCAAACATTAATCTATTGCTGTTGTTTCGTAATTTTACATCTTGTTCTGTTCCTCTAGGTGCAGTTTTTTAATGACACATTCACGAAATCCACAATAGGGCCATATAATGAAGAAATTGCGCGTACCCTTAATAATTTTAGTTGTAGTGATAGCGCTTGCGTTGCTCAAAATTTTTGTTGTAGATGCAGGCAAAAACAAAGCTGCCGGCGCGCAAAACAAAGGGGGGCAGGTACCCAGCCCTGTAACAGTAGCAATAGTAAAACCGGCACTGGTACAAAACAATATACTTATTACTGGCGATGTTATTGCTAATGAAGAGGTAGAACTACGTGCCGAAATGAGTGGTAAAATAGTATCCATCAATTTTACCGAAGGTACAACGGTACGTAAAGGCCAGTTGCTGGTAAAAATAAACGATGCCGATTTGCAGGCCAACCTGCGTAAGCTTACAGCACAGCTTAAAATATCGCAAGAAAAAGAAAGCCGCCTTGAAAAGCTTTTGAAGATAAATGGTGTTAGCCAGGAGGATTACGACATTGCTCAAAATTCAACACAAAGCCTTAATTCAGATATTGACTATACTAAGGCTCAAATTGCCAAGACAGAGATTTATGCGCCTTTTGATGGGGTTGTAGGCCTTAAAAGCGTTAGCAACGGCAGCTATGTAACATCGGCCAACGTTATTGCTGCTATACAACAGCTAAACCCTGTTAAAATAGACTTTAGTGTGCCCGAGCGTTATGCCCCGCTTATTAATAAAGGCACGGAGGTAAAGTTTAGTACCCGTGGCGATAATGTAGAACGTGTAGCTAAAATTTTGGCTATTGAACCCAAAATAGACCCGCAAACCCGCACCCTGCGCATACGCGCTGTTTATAACAATACCGATGGTAAGGTGCTGCCCGGTGCTTTTGCCGAGGTGAAACTTGATTTGCAAGACGATATAGCATCGGTGCTGGTGCCCACACAGGCATTAATACCGGGCATACGCGGCCAAAAAGCCTTTATAGTAAAAGGGGGCAAAGCTAAGTTGGTTGAAGTGGAAACGGGCGTGCGCAACGACTCTACCATACAGGTTATAAAAGGCCTTAACGAAGGCGACAGCCTTGTTATAACAGGTGTTATGGTGCTTCGCGATGATGTGCCGGTAAAAATTATTAAATCCGGCAAATAACAATGAGTTTGTCTACCACAAGTATAAAACGCCCCGTACTGGCAATAGTAATGTCTGTAGTCATTATGCTGTTTGGCGGGCTGGGGTTTAGCTATTTGGGCGTGCGCGAGTACCCCGCTATCGACCCGCCCATTATCAACGTGCGCACCAGCTACACCGGTGCCAATGCCGAGGTAATTGAATCGCAGATTACAGAGCCTTTAGAGAAAGCAATTAACGGTATTGATGGTATCCGCACCATATCATCGGCCAGTAACTTAGGCAGCAGCCAGATAACGGTTGAGTTTAACCTTGATGCCGACTTAGAAGCCGCCGCTAACGATGTGCGCGATAAAGTATCGCAGGCTGTGCGCACCCTTCCACAGGATATTGATGGATTGCCTGTGGTTTCTAAAGCCGATGCAAGTTCTGATGCAATTGTGGCGCTTACCCTGCAAAGCGATAAGCTAAACCGTTTACAGCTTTCTGACTATGCAGAAAACGTTATTGCCCAACGCCTGCAAACCATACCAGGCGTAAACACCATACAAATATGGGGGCAGCAGCGCTATGCTATGCGCATTTGGTTAGACCCGCAAAAACTGGCTGCCTATAACCTAACCCCGGCCGATGTATCGGCTGCTATTACCAGAGAGAATGTAGAGGTACCTGGCGGAAAAATTTATGGCGCGAATACCGAGCTGGTTGTGCGCACCCTGGGCCGTTTAAAAACCGAAGCTGATTTTGAAGGCCTTATTATTGCCAACCAGGCCGACCGTAACATACGTTTAGGCGATGTTGGCCGTGCCGAACTGGGGTCTGAAAACCCCGAAACGATATTGCGCGAGTCGGGTATACCCATGGTGGGCTTGGGTGTTGTGCCACAGCCGGGGTCTAACTACCTTGATATTGCCAAAGAGTTTTATAAACGCTACGATGTTTTAAAGAAAGAGTTGCCAAAAGACTTTAAGCTGAATGTAGCGCTGGATAATACAAAGTTCATCACACAGTCGGTTGAAGAAGTGGAAGAAACACTGCTTATTGCCATTATACTGGTGGTGTTTATTATCTACCTCTTCTTCCGCGATTGGGTTATCGCTATCCGACCACTTATCGACATTCCGGTGTCGCTGATAGGTACCTTCTTCATCATGTATATTTTCGGGTTCTCTATCAACATTCTTACCCTGCTGGCTATTGTAATGGCTACAGGGCTGGTGGTAGACGATGGTATTGTCGTCACAGAGAACATCTACAAAAAAATAGAAGCCGGTATGCGCCCTATGGAGGCTGCCATCGAGGGCTCTAAAGAAATTTTCTTCGCCGTTATATCTACCTCGCTCACCCTGGCTGCAGTTTTTATGCCTGTAATTTTTATGGAGGGCTTTGTAGGTAGACTCTTCCGCGAGTTTGGTGTAGTTATTGCCGCGGCGGTGCTTATTTCAGCGTTTGTATCGCTTACGCTTACGCCTATGCTTAATGCAAAGCTGTTTCGTAAAGACCAAAAGAAAAGCCGTTTTTATGTAATGACAGAACCGTTTTTTGAGGCTATGGAAAATGGTTACCGCAATTCGCTGGCAGCATTTTTAAAGGTAAGGGCATGGGCATTTTTTATTCTGGCAGTATGCTTTGCCATAGCTATAGGTTTTTGGATTACACTGCCCGATGAACTGGCGCCTTTAGAAGACCGTGGTAACCTGCGTTTGGCAATTACCGGTCCTGAGTCTTCATCCTTTGGCTATACCGATGCCTTTATGCTTAAGCTCGGCAAACTGGTTAAAGATTCTGTGCCCGAATCGGAAATGGTGCTGACTGTAACAGCACCAGGTTTTACAGGTTCAGGAGCTGTAAACACAGGCTTTGTGCGTTTGCGCTTATCTGATGCCAATGGCCGTGAACGCAGCCAGAAAGACATTGCTGCATACCTGGGTAAAAAAGTAAGTGGTTTTTCCGAAGGAAAAGTATTTGTTCAGCAGGAGCAAACCATATCTGCCAGCGGCGGCGTAGCCCGTGGGGGATTACCAGTGCAGTATGTTATACAGGCTCCAAATTTTGAAAAGCTGAAAGAGGTATTGCCAAAGTTTATGGAAGAAGTGGGCAAAAACCAAACATTCCAGGGGTTTGACGTTAACCTCAAATTCAACAAGCCGGAGTTTACCATAATACCCGACAGACAAAAGGCCAAGCTATTAGGCGTATCGGTTGCCGATATCGGGCAGGCTTTACAGCTATCATTCAGCGGTACACGCATTGGCTACTTTACCATGAATAATAAGCAATATCAGGTAATGAGCCAGTTTGATTATAAAGACCGTAACAAGCCGCTCGATTTAAAATCGCTTTATGTGCGTAATAACAAGGGTGAACTTATACAGTTGGACAATGTTGTTAAATTTAACGAAACAGCCAGTCCGCCGCAGATATATCATTACAACAGGTACATGTCGGCTACGGTACAGGCAGGCCTTGCACCCGGCAAAACCATTGGTGATGGTATTGAAGAGATGGATAAAATAGCTGCAAAGGTGTTAGACGATTCGTTTACTACTGCACTTGCCGGAGCCTCTCGCGACTTTGCAGAAAGTTCATCAAACGTACTTTTTGCATTAGGACTGGCTATAATTTTAATATACCTGTTGCTTGCTGCGCAATTTGAAAGTTTTATAGATCCGTTTATTATCCTTCTTACCATTGTTCCTGCAGCGGCAGGTGCGCTGCTATCGCTATGGTATTTTAACCAGACAAAAAATATTTTTAGCGAAATCGGTTTGATAATGCTGATAGGCCTTGTTACCAAAAATGGTATTTTAATTGTGGAGTTTAGCAACCATGTTAAAGAGACAGGTAAGAGTGTATTAGACTCAGTTTTAGAAGGCTCTGTAATGCGTCTCCGCCCTATTTTAATGACGAGTATAGCAACCGCACTGGGCGCACTACCAATTGCTCTTGCATTAGGTTCTGGCGCACAAAGCCGGGTGCCTATGGGCATTGTGGTAGTATGTGGATTGATGTTCTCTGTTGTGCTTACTTTATATTTAATACCTGCCATGTACTCTTATATGTCGCGCGAACATAAAATTACCAACGATGAATCATAAACTGAAATATATACTTCCGCTGGTGTTTGCTGCATGTAGTGTATACGGGCAAAATACGCTTACACTAAACGCTGCCATCGAAACAGTATTGAAGAATAACTACGGTATACAAATAGCAAAAAACAACATTGATATTGCCGCTAATAACAACTCATGGGGCAATGCCGGTTTTACTCCTCAGGTAAGTCTGGTAACTAATGGTAACATAGCCAACAATAATATCAACCAGCGTTTTACCAATGGTACCGAGATTATTAAAAACGGCGTAGGCTCATCAAACTATGGTGCGGGCGTTAACGTAACCTGGGCGCTGTTTAACGGGCTGCGTGCGCACTACTTGTATAAGCAAATGGGCGTTGTTCAATCGCTTAACGAGGCGCAGCTTAAGAGTGATATAAACAACAGTGTGGGTGCTGTTATGTCGGCCTATTTTAATGTGCTTAAAGAGCAGCAAACCCTAACTAACCTTGATAGCAACCTTACTATTTTTGACGAGCGTCTAAAAATTGCTGACACTCGTTTTACCATTGGCTCTGCCGCTAAAACAGATTTGTTGCAGGCTAAGATTGATTTGAATGAGCAGAAGTCGTTGATTATACGCCAGCGCGGTAATGTTAGGGTAGCCAAAGCACAGCTTAACAGGGTACTTAGTAAAGAAGATGCCGGCGACGATTTTACTGTAGAAGACATAACCCCCGAACTGGATTCACTCAACTACGACTCGCTTAAAAAAGCATTATATCAAGGCAATATAGACCTTATGGTGCTTAACCGTAATGTTGATATTGCCATGTACCAAACCAAAATTGCACGAGCTGCAATCTACCCAAGCATAAACTTAAATTCAGCATACAACTTTGCACGTAGCAGCAGCCAGGCGGGCTTTTCATTATATAACCAAAACTATGGTTTTAATGGTGGTCTTACTCTTACATGGAACCTTTACAACGGTCTAAATACTAAGCGCATAATTAAGAATACTGATTTGCAACTGACTAATACAGAACTTCAGCTTAAAGACTTCCAGGTGCAGGTAAGTAGTGGCTTTAGCGCGGCATGGTATAACTACACCGCCAGCAAAGAGCAGTATAAATTGGAGAAAGAAAACGAAGGCCTTGCCAAGGAGAACGTTGATATTATGCTGGAGCGTTTCCGTGTGGGCAACTGTACGACTATCGATTTAAAGCTGGCACAACAAACCCTGCAAGACTCGCAAGCACGACTTATACAAACCATCTATCAACTTAAACTTGCGCAAACAGAATTGCTACGCTTAAGCGGCGGATTGGTGAAATAGGTTTAATAGCCATCGCCAATAAACCATTCAAGGCTTTCTATATTCCGGTATTCAGCAGGTATATTTTTAAGCTTTACCTGTTGGGTAGTATCATATACACCGCGCCTTTTATAACTGGTTAGTTGTGTAGATTTTTTAGTTAAGCATTATATATCCACTACACTTACTTTTTTACCGCTCAGCATATCTGCCGGTATAGCCTCAGTTATTATCTGGTGTAAGGCGCGCACCATGCGTTCTTTCACATACTCGTAATGCGTAACAATGCTAATCTCGCGCACCGGTGTTGGGGGTTTAAAGTAGCGTAGCTGTTTCTTTTGTGCCTCGCTCATGGTTAGCATTTTTAGTTCGGGGATAATGGTAATGCCATAGTCCTGGTCTACAAGGTTCATCAGCGTTTCTATACTTCCCGCTTCATAATGTAGCCTGTCGTGCACCGCGCTTTGCTTTTTCAGCTCGCATAAGTTCAATATTTGCGACCGCATACAATGGCCTTCTTCTAAAAGCCACAAACGGTCTACATCTATATTCTTAGGCAATACAAATTGCTTATCGTATCCTTTTTCATCTGTATTTACATAAAGGAAAAACTTCTCGTAATATAAAGGCTGTTCTTTGATTGTTTTTTCCTTTAAGGGCGTGGCTAATATGCCTACATCTATTTGGCCTGTCTTGAGTTTCTCAATAATATTATCAGTAGTAAACTCATTAATGTAAAGACTAATTTTGGGATGTGCTTTGGTAAATTCTTTTACAATTAACGGTAGCAAATAGGGAGCAATAGTGGGTATTATACCTAAACGTAATTCGCCCGATAGTTCGCCCCGTTCCTGGCTTACCAGCTCTTTCATTTTGGCGGTTTCACCCAAAATGCGGCGAGCCTGGGCAATTATTTTTACACCCACATCAGTGGGTACTACGGGTTGCTTGCTACGGTCGAATATAATCGTATCGAGCTCTTCTTCCAGCTTTTTTATCATCATGCTTAATGTAGCCTGCGTAACGTAGCACGACTCTGCAGCACGTAAAAAATGCCTGTGTGTATCAACCGCTACTATATATTCCAATTGTTGTAAAACCATGTGTTCAATTTTGTCTATGCTAAATTAAATATATTTAGTTTTGTTTAACATGTACAATTGTTTATTGTTAATTGTTCATTGTAAAATGACAATTGTAACTTTGCGCCACAATGAAACCCAATTACGCGGATAAACTAACACACAGCATATTTGCCATAGCTGGCGATGCGGCCGATGTGCTAGGTGTAGAATGTTATGCCGTTGGCGGTTTTGTACGCGATATTGTGCTTAACCGTGCGTCTAAAGACATTGATATAATGTCGGTAGGTAGCGGTATTGAGCTGGCAAAAGCCATTGCAAAAAAATTGCATATAGAAGACAGACTCATTGTTTATAAAAACTTTGGCACTGCAATGTTGCCAATGGACGATTACGTCATTGAGTTTGTTGGTGCCCGTAAAGAAAGTTACCGTACCGACTCGCGCAAGCCTATTGTTGAAGATGGTTCCTTGCTGGATGATTTATCGCGGCGCGATTTTACCATTAATGCACTGGCCTTGTCTTTGAACAAAGCCCGGTTTGGCGAATTGGTTGATGAGTTTGACGGGCTTGCCGATATGGAAAGCAAAATTATCCGCACCCCGTTAGGCCCTGATATTACCTACAGCGACGACCCCCTGCGTATGATGCGCGCTGTGCGCTTTGCTTCGCAACTTAATTTTGTAATAGAAAAAGATTCGCTGGATGCCATTAGCCGAAATGCCGATAGGTTGAAGATAATATCAATGGAGCGCATTGCCGATGAGTTGAATAAAATCATCGAGTCGCCAGTGCCGTCTGTGGGTTTTAAATTGTTGTTTGATACCAAGCTGCTGCACCAGTTTTTTCCGCAGATGGTAGCATTGTATGGGGTTGATATTATTAAAGGCAAAGGCCATAAAGATAATTTTTACCACACCTTGCAGGTGTTAGATAACCTGGCAGCAATGAGCCCCGACCTATGGTTACGCTGGGCCGCCATATTGCACGATATTGCCAAACCGCCCACCAAGCGTTTTGAAGAGGGTATAGGTTGGACCTTCCACGGGCACGAGGATAAAGGCGCACGTATGGTACCTAAAATATTCGCGCAGCTAAAATTACCGTTGAATGAGAAGATGAAGTACGTGCAAAAATTAGTGCTTCTTCACTTGCGCCCTATTGTGCTGGCTAAAAGCGAGGTTACCGATTCGGCCATACGCCGCTTGCTTTTTGAAGCCGGAGATGATATTGACGATTTGATGATGTTGTGTACTGCCGACATCACCTCTAAAAACCCTGATAAGGTTAAAAAATACAAGGCTAATTTTGAGTTGGTAAAACTGAAGCTTAAGGAGGTTGAAGAAAAGGATAAGGTGCGCAACTGGCAACCACCCGTTACCGGCGAGGAAATAATGGAATACTTCGGCCTGAAGCCATCGCGCGAAGTAGGCGTTATAAAAACCGCCATCCGCGAGGCTATTCTTGATGGTATTATCACCAACAACCGCGATGAAGCTGTAGGATTAATGATTGCCGAAGGCGAAAAACTGGGATTGAAAAAAAAGTAATGGTCGAAAATTTAGTTGGCAGTGGTTTTTCATTTTTCTGAAATAGCAGTAAAAACAAGGGTTGTAAACGAAATTGTGAATAACTTTTTGATGTCTAGTAGTTTGATTAGCAGCCCTAAAATAAATAATAAGCGTTATTTGCACAAAGTTTCTTGTTTAATCAAAAACAGAATTTCTGTACTTTTGACACTGTAAAGTTTACATATGGCTATTTATAAATTCCGCGTAACGTTTGAAAGCTTCGAAGATGTATATCGTGATATCGAGATACAATCTGAAATGGGTTTGGCCGATTTGCATTACGCAATACTAAGCTCGATAAGTTTCGATAGCATTCACAAAGGCACTTTTTACGAGAGTGACCACAGCTGGCGCAAAGGCAGCGAATTAATACAAGTTACCCCTGAGGGTGCCAAAGGCTCTGCTCAAAAAGAGTTGCTCTCTGATATTATTTACGACCCACGCCAACGTTTTTTCTACATATATGATGAAACGGAGAAATGGTCGTTTACTGTAGAGCTGATTAAAATTTTGCCTGATGATGGTTCGCTAACCACATCGCGTTGCGTAAACAAAGCTGGTGTTGCGCCTAAGCAATATAAAGAAGCCCCGCTGAAATTTAAAAGCTCGGACGAGCCCGACGGCCGTAAAAACCGTAAAAAGAAAGAAACACCTAAAGAGATTATTCTTGACGACGAGGATGAAGATGATGAACCGGTTGTGCCTGCTGCAATTGATGATGAAGAAGAGGAGGATGACAGCGATGCTTACGATACCGAAGAAGAGGAGTTTGATGTAGATGATGATGAGAAAGACGCCTTTAAAGCTGATGATGATGACGAGGACGAGGACGATGGTTTTGGCGATGATGATGAAGATGAATTTGTGGCCGACGATGATTTTAAAGATGACGACTTTTAAGAGTATTGAGTAATACTAAATATTTAATTGCGGTAGTAGGCCCAACAGCATCGGGCAAAACAGCCTTGGCTATTAAGCTGGCGCAACGCTTTAACACTGCAATAATCTCTGCCGACTCAAGGCAATTTTATTCTGAACTTATTGTTGGGGTAGCACGTCCTTCTAAAGAAGAGCTGGGTGCTGCCCCACATTATTTTATTGCCGACCGTAGCGTTAAAAACCTGCTTACGGCAGGGCAGTTTGAGAAAGAAGCGCTAACGTTGTTAGATGAGTTGTACAAAGAGTATGATGTGGTTATTGTTTGCGGCGGGTCAGGCTTGTTTATCAATACCTTGGTATATGGTGCAGACCCTATGCCCGAGGCTGATGAAGAACTACGCCAAAGCCTGCAGCAGCAATTTGACGAAAAAGGCATTGAATACCTGCAACAGGAACTGCAACGGTTAGACCCTGAGTATTACAAGCAGGTAGATAAGCAAAACCCATTGCGCCTTATGCGCGCTATAGAGGTGTGTACCGTTACTGGCCAGCCTTATTCTGCACAGCGCAAAAGCGAGAAGAAAGAACGCCCTTTTAAAACTGTTTTTATAGGCTTAGACCCCGGCCGCGAAGAGTTATATAACAACATCAACCTGCGTGTAGACAGGATGATGAAAGACGGCTTTTTGGCCGAAGCGCACAGCCTGGTGCAATGGAAAGATTTGGCAGCCCTGCAAACTGTTGGCTACCGCGAGTTGTTTGATTATTTTGAAGGCCATGATACTATTGCTGCCGCTGTAGAATTAATTAAACGCAACAGCCGCCGCTACGCCAAGCGCCAAATGACATGGTTTAACCGCAACGAAGAAATTAAGTGGTTTAACCC
>CAMBQF010000052.1 GCA_945869825.1 Chitinophaga pinensis
CGCATAAACCCTGTGCTTGATATTCCCTGCAAGGGCAGCTGCTTAAAAGAGCCTCAATAAACAACAGGCAGCGTAATTTTGCAACGCTTGGGTGCGCCGTCGCGGCTTATGGTAGCGTTCCACCGGGGCATGTGCATGGCTAGTTCCATTGCTTTGTCGGTTATTACTTTTTCTGCGGGTTTTATGCAGTTTTCAGTATAGGCTTTTTTGTTGTCTTTGGTAATGTAATCAGGCATAGAACTTTCAGCCGTTACAGATAGTATTTCCATAATATGGCCATCGCTCTCTACCCAAAATTTTATGTAGACCACTCCGTGAACTTTGCAGGCGGTATCGGTAGCTTCAGGCTTTAGGTTAACATTCCAGTAGTTGGCCAGGGCAGTATCACCACCTGGAAAAGATGGAATAGAATCCCACAGGGCAAGTCCCTGGTATTTAATTTTGTTGGTTTGCAGTTGCGCAATGGCTGTGTTGGTAAAAAACAACACGGCCAGCATCAACCCGATAGCTTTGAGTTTCATTCTGTAGTAAAGGTATAAATTATAGGTACGCACCTATGTTATACTATTTTTAAGATTATAGTTTATAGTTTTTCACTATTAGCTATATTGCACCTGCTATGCAAACAATTAAAAGCCGCGTTAATACACAGTCGGCAAGCTACAAAGAGAACTATACAGCCATGTTGGGCCTTGTTGCCAAACTGGAAGAACAACTGGCTAAAAGCCGCTTCCAAGGTGGCGATAAACATACCCAACGTGCTAAAGACAAAGGCAAACTCCTGGCCCGCGAACGGATAGAAATGGTGTTGGATGAGGACTCTCCCTTTATGGAGCTATTGCCATTGGCTGGCCTTGGCGGCGATGGCTTTGGCCCCGGAGGAACCATGGTTGCCGGTATAGGTTTGGTATGTGGTAAGTTATGCGCCATAATGGCCAACGTAGGCACCAACAAGGGCGGCGCTATAGATTATGCCACACTGCAAAAGGCTTTACGCTTAAACGAGATTTGCCTGCAAAACAAGCTGCCTACCATAAACCTGGTAGAGAGCGCGGGCGCTAACCTGCCCGAGCAGGAGAAGATATTTAATTACGGAGGGTTGAACTTCCGCGAGATAACAAGGAGGTCGAAAGAGGGTATCCCGTCTATATCTGTTGTGTTTGGCAACAGCACCGCCGGTGGGGCATACATACCCGGCATGAGCGATTATGTTATTATGGTGAAGAATGCCGCCAAGGTATTTTTAGCCGGCCCGCCATTGGTAAAAATGGCGACTAACGAGGTTACGGACGATGAAAGCCTGGGTGGTGCAGAAATGCACAGCCGTGTATCGGGTGTGTCTGATTACCTGGCGAAAGACGAGAAGGATGGCATACGCATAGCACGCGAGATTATGGCCATGATAAAGGTGCCTGAGCATAAGGCTCCTGCTAAAGTAAAAGCCCCGTTGTTTAATGCCGATGAGTTATTGGGCATTGTGCAGGCCGATGTACGCAAGCCCTTTGATGCCCGCGAGGTTGTTGCCCGCATTGTTGATGGGTCTGAATTTGCTGAATTTAAAAAGGAATATGGTGCAACGCTGGTAACAGGCTTTGCGCATATACATGGCTACCCTATTGGTATTATAGCCAACAACGGGGTGCTGTTTTCTGAGAGTGCCAACAAAGGTGCGCAGTTTATCCAGTTGTGTAACCGCAGCGATATCCCCTTGTTGTTTTTGCAAAACATTACCGGGTTTATGGTAGGGCAGAAGTATGAAGAAGGCGGTATTATTAAACATGGTGCCAAGCTGATAAATGCGGTGTCTAACAGCACTGTGCCGGCTATTACCATTATGATGGGTGCCAGCTACGGCGCTGGCAACTACGCTATGAACGGGCGTGCTTACGAGCCGCGCTTTTTATTCTCGTACCCAAACTCTAAAATTGCCGTAATGGGTCCCGACCAGTTGGGCGGTGTTATGGAGATTATACAACGCGAAGCGGCCAGCCGTGGTGGGTATTCTGTAGATGAGGAGGGCATGAAACAGATGCGGGAATATGTTGCCGGTGAAGCCGAAAAAACATCGAACGCTATGTATGCTACTGGCCAGTTGTGGGACGATGGGGTTATTGACCCCCGCGACACCCGCCACTACCTGGGTATGACCCTTGCTATTGTAAACAACGCAGGCATAAAAGGCACCAAAGAGTTTGGTGTGTTTAGGATGTAAAAAGACAGATTTTTCCTTGCCCCAGATAACTAATACCGTGTTTACTAAAACTGAAAAAGCAATCCTGTTTGGCATAGGCTTGCTGCTGTTTGCTTTTATAATTGCGCGCGCCATTTGTGTGCCTATGATAGGCGATGAGCTGGGCACGTTTTACTGGTATATTCAACAAGGGGAGTTTTTGCCATACAAAGCCCATTGGGATGCTAATAACCATTTGGTAAATTCAGTCCTGGGGATAGTGTTTTACAACCTGTTTGGCTCAGCAGAGTGGTCGCTTCGGTTGGGTAATGTTATCTTCTTTCCGCTTTACTTGTTCTATAGCTATAAGCTGGCCTGTTTGCTTAACAGTAAAGTATTGCGCTGGGGCTTAATTTTTACCCTATGGTTTGCCCATAATTTTATTGAATTTTTTGCCTACAGCCGCGGCTATGGCATGTCTATGGGCCTGCTTATTGCCACCCTTTATTTTATAGCGCGGTTTATCCAACAACCAGGTGTAAAGTTGCTTTTGTGGGCCTTATTTTTTAACACCTTTGCTTTTACCGCCAACTTATCATTGCTCAATACATTTTTGCTGATAAACCTGGCGCTGCTGTTGGTGTCTGCTATCAATTATAAAAAACTAAACCTATGGCAAAGCCTTGCCGGCTTTGTTATAATAAGTGGCATACCTGCAAACTATTTTGTACGCTACTTATTCGAAATGAAGAAGCGGGGGCTGCTTTATTACGGCTCTACCGATGGTTTTGTTAAGGTTACCTTAAATACATTAGCAGACCTTATCCTGGGTGCCAGCAATAGTATTTTGGTATATGGTATTATTGGGTTGTTCTTTGTTTTGTTGTTGGTATATGCGGTGCATAAGCGTAGCAACTTAACAACCATAGCCCTGGTAGACCTATTTACCGCTTTGCTTACCGGCAATGTGGTTATCATTTTTATACTGGCATTGGTAATGCACGTAAACTACCCCGAAGACAGGGTAGGACTCTACCTTTTTCCGCTGTTTGTTTTAATGGGCTTTTTTATTGTTGATGTTTTAAAGCCCCAATACAGGTATGTGTTGCTGGTGCCGTTTTTGTATATGCCTGTACACTTTGTAATGGCTGCCAATATTACCTACAGCAAGCAGTGGTACGAAGACCATATACCCCGCCGGTATTTTGATACTGTGCTTGAAGCATCTAAGGGAAATGAGTTTCCGCCAATAGTATCAGGCTATAAAATGCGTACACTTACCTGGGCTTACTACAATATGCGCAGAGGTACAATACAAAACCAGATACAGGAAACAAACTTTAAAAAGAATACCCTTTCAGATTTTATAATTACCAAACGCAACGAGGTTGTGGGTATAGAACAACATTATAATGAAATAGATACTGACCCCATATCAGGCCTGGTATTGTATAAGCGAAATACAAAACTAAAGTGTGCGCTTATGTTTGAAAATACCTTGCCCGATATGCCTAATACCACCGCAGAGTTTATTGGTTTTACTGATATTATGGGAGATTCTTTACCCGGTAAAAGTTATCTTCTAAATTTAGGCTGCAATGTAAAATGCTTGGGCAATTACACACCCGATGCACGCATATGTGTTGATTTGCTCGACAAAAATGGTAAAAGCGTAGGCTACAATTACCAGCAGTTAGACTGGTTGTATGGCAAAGGCAACGGTGGGGAATACACCGTTAAGCAATCGTTTGTTATACCCCCGATTGCAGCCAACGTAACTAAGGTGGTTATATACTATTGGAGCATAAGCAAACGCCCGGTAAATTTTACCAACGGACAATACAAAATTTATAAAGTACAATAGCAGGTTAGCTGAACAGGTTGTATTTAACAATACAATACAAAGCACGGAACCCATCTTTCCAGCTTATTTTTTTGCCTTCTTCGTAAGTGCGGCCATAGTAAGATATGCCCACTTCGTAAATACGTATTTCAGGTATTCGGGCAATTTTGGCAGTAACCTCGGGTTCAAAGCCAAAGCGGTTTTCTTTCAGGGTTAACCCTTTTACAATATCGGCCCTAAACATTTTGTAGCATGTTTCCATGTCGGTAAGGTTTAGGTTAGTAAAGGCATTTGAAACCCCGGTAAGGAACTTGTTGCCTATGGAGTGCCAAAAGAATAAAATGCGGTGGGGCTTGCCACCCATAAAGCGTGAGCCATAAACAACATCCGCAAAACCATCTACAGCAGGTTTAAGCAATACGTTGTATTCGTTTGGGTCGTATTCAAGGTCGGCATCCTGTATTATGATATAATCACCTTTAGCCTCTTTAATGCCACGGTGCAGTGCTGCACCTTTACCCATGTTTTTAGGTTGTATGTAGTATTGTATTTCGGCTTCGGGATGTGCAGCTATATAAGCCTTTACAACACCTTCGGTATTGTCTTTAGAGCAATCATTAACAATAATCAGTTCTTTCTCAAAACCGGCTATAAGTTCTACTGCCAAAACTTTATCAAGTATAAGGTGTATGGTACGTTCTTCATTGTAGGCAGGTATTACAATACTTAATTTCATAGCCCACAAAGGTAGAAAACTTATATAACTTATAAACTTATTGCTTTAGTAACGATATTTGCGCCATACCGAACCACAATGTTTTCAGCCGATACCCTTACGCGATTTAATACGATAAAGACACCGTTTTATTATTACAATCTTGATGTGTTAGGCCAAACGCTTAAGCAGGCATCAACATCGGCGGGTAAATACAACTACCATGTACACTATGCGTTAAAGGCTAATAGTAATGATAAGGTATTGGAACTGATGAACCATTATGGCTTTGGTGCCGACTGTGTAAGTGGGGGAGAAGTGCAACGCGCGGTTGATTGTAATTTTAGCAGCAACAAGATTGTGTTTGCAGGCGTTGGCAAAAGCGATGACGAGATAAACCTGGCACTGGCTAACAATATTTTTTGTTTTAATGTAGAGTCGGTAGCCGAGCTGAAAGTGCTGAACGAATTAGCGGTTGCAGCTAACAAAACAGCCCGCATAGCCCTACGTATAAACCCAAATGTAAACGCCAATACCCATAAATACATTACCACTGGGTTAGAAGAAAATAAGTTTGGCATAAACGTTTGGGAACTGGATGGGGTACTAAACCTATTGAACAACCTGTCCAGCCTAGAGTTTATTGGTTTGCACTTTCACATAGGGTCGCAAATAACAGACCTGAGCGTATTTAAAAACTTGTGCCTGCGGGTAAACGAGCTTAACCAACATTTGGCAAGTAAGCGCATTACCCCCAAAATAATAAACGTAGGCGGAGGTTTAGGCATAAACTACCATGAACCCGATAGCCAGGCCATACCCGATTTTGAAGCCTATTTTGGCTTGTTCAACCAGTTTTTAGAAGTACAGCCGGGGCAGGAAGTACATTTTGAACTGGGGCGTGCATTGGTAGCCCAGTGTGGCAGCCTTATTACTAAGGTGCTTTATATTAAGAATGGTATTAAAACCAATTTTGCCATTGTTGATGCGGGGATGAACAATTTAATCCGCCCGGCACTTTACCAGGCATACCATAAAATAGAAAACCTGACCAACCTGAACGCCGCGGTGGAGAAATATGATGTGGTAGGGCCAATATGCGAAAGCAGCGACTGCTTTGGCAAGGCTGTTGCGTTACCGCCAACCGTGCGTGGGCACTTAATAGCCATACGCAGCGCAGGGGCGTATGGTGAAGTAATGGCATCAGACTATAATTTAAAACCAAGGGCAGAAGCTGTGTATTCTGTTTAAATTTTTACTGAAGATGAGAGTTACACTAATAGCTGCAATGGGCAGCAACCGCGTTATAGGCAAAGGCAACCAACTGGTATGGCATATGCCTAAAGACCTTAAGTTTTTCAAAGAAAAAACCACAGCCCACACTGTTATTATGGGCCGCAAAACGTTTGAGAGCGTTAATAAGCGAGCCCTGCCTAACCGTACCAATATTGTTATCACATCGGCCGATGGTTACGAAGTACCTGAGGGTGTTATTGTGGTTAAAACCATAGAAGATGCATTAATAGCAGTGCCTGCGGGGGAGACAGAGGCGTTTATTGTTGGCGGTGCCCAGATATATGAAGCTTATTTAGCATCGGGCCTGGCAACGCATATTTACCTTACAGAGATACATGCAGAGTTTGAGGGCGATACCTTCTTCCCTGGTTTTGCGCTAAATGTATGGAAGGAAGCATGGCGCGAAGACCATGCGGCTGATGAGAAAAACGCCTACCCATTCTCATTTGTGTTGTTTGAAAAATACATTGGCGACATTAAAAACCCGGCCAACGGGCAATAAAAAAGCCCTGGTAATGCTACCAAGGCTTTTCTATAAAACAATTATTAAGGTAATGCGCTTAAGCTAGTTGTTTCTGTAGCTTTTCGGCCAATACGCTTTTAGGTACTGCGCCTACTTGTTTATCTACCAATTGTCCGTTTTTAAAGAACAAAAGAGTTGGGATATTGCGTACGCCAAACTGAACAGGTATGTTCGAGTTAGCATCTACATCCAATTTACCAATTACGGCTACGCCTTCATATTCTTTGGCAAGCTCTTCAACTATTGGTCCAACCATGCGGCAAGGGCCGCACCATTCTGCCCAAAAGTCAATCAGTACGGGTTTATCCGATTTCATTACCAGCTCCTCAAAGTTGGCGTCTGTAATTTCTAAAGCCATTTTGTTACAAATTATAAGTTAGTGTTACTGTATGTATATACAATTAATGAGCCAGTTGGTTTAAACTGACTTTTTGTCAACGGCTAAGTTACAAACCAAGCGGTAGATTTAGTTAGCTTTGCCACCTTAAGTTATTAATAAGATGAAAAAACTTGTATTAGCCCTATTATCAGCCTTAGCGCTAAATGTGACCGCCCAACCTGTTGAAAAAACTTTTTTGGTAGACCCGCTTTCAACACCCCGCCAGCACAATGTTGATATGCTGCATATGCGTCTGCAGGTAGCTTTTGATGCCCCTGCCGGTAAGGTTATAGGCACGGTAACGCATATATTCAGTCCGCTGCAAAAGCAGGTAGACACCCTGTTTTTAGACGGCCCCGGTATTACCATAAACTCGGTAAGCGTTAATAATAAGGATGCTAAGTTTAAAACCAACAAAGAGGGTGTGATAATATACTGCCCCACCACCCTAAAGTGGGGCGAGAAAGACAGCGTAAAGATTACCTACGAGGCTACGCCACGCAAGGGCATTTACTTTATAGGCTGGAACGACCCCAACAACCTTGCCCGCAAACAAATATGGACCCAAGGGCAGGCCGAAGATAACCGCTACTGGATACCCTGTTTTGACGGACAAAATGACAAATTGACAACTGAGGTTATAGTTGATTTTGAAAATGGATACAAAGTACTGTCTAACGGCACTAAACTGGCAGGTGGTGTAAAGCAGAAAGACGGCAAAATGCGTTGGCATTACCGCATGAAAAACCCACACAGCACCTACCTGGTTATGATTGGTATCGGCAAGTACGATATTAAAGAGTCGAAGAGCAAAAGCGGCGTGCCTATGTATATGTATTACTACCCTGAGATGAAGGATAGGGTAGAGGCTACCTATAAGTACAGCGAGGAAATGATGGACTTTTTTGAGAACGAGATTGGGGTGCCTTACGGCTGGGAAAGCTACTCGCAAATACCCGTTGCCGATTTTATGTACGGCGCCATGGAAAATACTACCGCCACCGTTTATGGAGATTTTTACCTTATTGATGAACGCAGCTACCTAGATCGCCCATACGTGGGTACCAATGCCCACGAGCTTGCCCACCAATGGTTTGGCGACCTTGTTACCGCCCGCAGCCTTACCCACCATTGGTTGCAGGAGAGTTTTGCCACTTACTACAATGGAATGTTCGAAGAAAAGGTGTTTGGAAAGGATTACTACAGCTGGGCGCGCCGTGGCGCGGTAAACGCGGCTATAGAAGCTTCTAAAACCGATAAATTCCCTATTGCATATAGCAACGCAGGTACTACCCGCCATTATCCCAAAGGCGCGCACGTGCTACACATGCTTAAATATGTTGTTGGATACGAAGAGTATAACAAAGGCATAAAATACTACCTGACCCAGCATAAATATAAAAACGTTGACAGCGAAGATTTGCTCATTGCCTTTCACGATGCCTTGGGCGTTTCGTTGGATTGGTTTTGGGAAGAGTGGGTTTACAAAGGCGGCGAACCTGCCTATAATGTATCATACAAAACGGTAACAGATAATGGGGCCCTGTCTACCATGGTATCGGTAGACCAAACCCATAATCGCAGCAATGTGGTAGGCCTGTTTAAAATGCCTTTTGTTTTTGAGGTGTATTATACTGATGGAACTAAAGACAGTGTACGCACTACTATAGAAAAGGAACACCATGATGTGCTGATACCTAATAAGGGCGCAAAGAAGATAGCCTATGTGCTGTTTGACCCTAACAGCAATGTGATGAAGCAGGTGACGTTTACCAAAACCGTAGATGAATACAAAGCACAAGCCGCCGGAGCGCCTAATATGATAGACCGCTACGACGCGTTGGTAGGTTTACGCTCTGCCCCGCTTGATGAGAAACGCGACTTTTTAATTGAGCGTTTTGATAAAGAAACTTTCCACGCGCCCAAAGCCGAGATTATATCGCAACTGGCTAATGATAACAACCCGGCATCGGTAAACCTGATTAAAAAAGCTTTGGCTGATAAAGATGATGATGTGCGCAAGGCAGCAATTAATAACCTTACCACCATTAGTACCGATATGTTACCCGAGGTAGAGAAGTTGCTAAAAGACCCATCGTATGATTTGGTGGCCATGGTATTAGAAAAGCTGGCGTTTAACAACCCGGCTGGTATTGATAAATACCTCGACCTTACCAAAGGTACTACAGGTGTGCGTGGACACAATGTAGAAATTAAGTGGCTGGAGGTTGCCATAGGTGCAGGTAAAAAGGAGTTTACTGATAAGCTGGTAGAATACACCAGTAACTCGTACGAGTTTTTAACCCGTGTAAACGCACTTAACGCACTTAAAAAGTTGAATATATTCTCTGCCAATGCACTGCCCTACGCGCTTGATGCAGCCGTAAGCCCAAACACCCGTCTTAGTGGTCCGGCAATTGGAGTGTTAAAATATTTTTACGAGCAGGCAGGCCACCGCAAGGCAATGCTTGATTATTACCGTAGTAAAAAGTGGAAGAACTTTGAGCGCGACTTATTAAAGCCGATATTCGGAGAATAAAATCTCATCTTATAAATAACTGTAATCTAACAGTAAATTATTGTAATAACATATATACATTTGTATTGTTAAAATTAACATATGGTTATGTTTAACCATTAAGACAAGCATTTAAAATCTTTATCATAGGCAAGTAGGTTTAGTTTTTGGTTTAGTGGGAAAGCCCTGTAGTAATACAGGGTTTTTCTCTTTTATAGCGGTTCTGTGGTCTTATTATTATTTTTATGTTGAAAATTTTTAAACATTAATTTAAGGTAATTGTCAATTATACATTACATTTGTTATAGAATTTTTGAAAAAGCATTTAAGATCTTTATCATAGGCAAGTAGGTTTAGTTTTTGGTTTAGTGGGAAAGCCCTGTCGCAAGACGGGGTTTTCTTCTTTAAGGGGGTTTCTAATGGATGATTTAAAGGGTTTTTTGGAAGAAAAGTATCGCGAGTATAACCGTAACTGGTTTATAGACAGCGACCCTGTATCAATACCTCATTTATTTACTAAGAAGGAAGATATTGAGATTGCCGGTTTTTTAGCCGCAACCATAGCCTGGGGCAACCGCAAAAGCATATTAACCAATGCAAACCGCCTTATGCAACTTATGGATAATGCCCCACACGATTTTGTATTAAATGCCGCTGCGGCAGACTTAAAACCGCTTAATTCATTTGTGCACCGCACCTTTAATGGTATAGACACCATATACTTTATAAAAACCCTTAATACCATTTATAAAAAGCATGGAGGTATGGAACGGGCATTTAGCGCTGGTATAAAAAAAGGCGATGCTGATGTAGCCAACGCTATAGCCCACTTCCGAGCATTGTTTTTTACAGGTAATTACCCTGAACGTACTTTGAAACATGTATCTAACCCTCTGTCGGGCTCATCATCTAAACGGTTGTGTATGTATTTGCGTTGGATGGTACGCAGCGATGAGTTTGGCGTTGATTTTGGGTTGTGGAAAGGAATAAGCCCTGCTACACTTAGTTGCCCGCTGGATGTGCATAGCGGCAACGTTGCCCGTAAACTGGGTTTATTGGCCCGCAATCAAAACGATTGGCGCGCGGTAACAGAGCTTACCAATAAGCTAAAAGAGTATGACCCTGCCGACCCTGTAAAGTATGACTTTGCCCTGTTTGGCCTTGGTGTTTTCGAAAAATTCTGATAATAATACGTCTAGGGGTATTGGTTATCCCTTAAGCGGTATTATATGGTATGCATGCAGCATACTTTTGTGGTGTTAAAATCATACAACTATCACATCACATAAATGAAAAAGTTAATTTTACTCTCTAGTGTATTTTTTGCGGCCTTATCGGCTACAGCACAAACTGCGGTTACAGATACCGTAAGCATTGGTGCTTCGTATATCAGCCAAAATTATTATAAACTATCTACTGGTGCCGAAACTGTTTTGTCTACCTCAGAGTGGGATTTAGGTTTCCAAACCGGAATTATGAGCGGAGGTATTTGGGTTAACAATATGACTGCAAGCTTATATGCTTACCCTGCAGGCGCTGCCAGCAATACCAATTTTACCGCAACCTGGGACACTGCAGGCTATGCAACATCGTGGAAAGGGTTGTTTAACCCCCAAACATCATGGGATTTAGGTGCTTTTAACACAACGAGCGATGGTAGCGTGTTTGATTATGGCTGGGGTGTTTACCAGGGTGGACCTACGCACAATGTATTGGGCGACTCTCTTTACCTTTTTGTTAAAGGCACTACTTTTAAAAAGCTATGGATTGTAGCTAAAATATCGTTAGAAAATAAATACATCATACGCCATGCAAACCTTGATGGCAGTGGCGATGATACCGATACCCTTAGCTTTAACCCTATTATTGCTAAAAACATGGGGTACTTTGCTTTTGATGCCAACGTTTTTACCCGCGAACCTAACATTGCCGACTGGGATTTGTTGTTTACCCGCTACAACGGAACATTTGCCCCGCCTTTTAATAAAGTAACAGGTGTATTATCAAACCCTGAAATACAAGTTGCAGAGGTGCGTGGTGTAGCCAATGTTGAAACATTTACAGATACTACAGGTGCAGGCTTTAGCAGCGTTCTTAACGCAATTGGCGATGATTGGAAAATACCTCCTCCACCAGCATGGGTTATTGAAGACTCATTAGTATACTTCGTATTAAGAGGCAACGAACTTTGGAAACTAATATTTACCGGTTTTGGTGGTAGCGCTAATGGTAACTTCATCTTTACAAAAGAATTATTGTCTACCGTTTCTGTAAAAGAAAATCCAATAGGTAATATGGTAATGTACCCTAACCCAATGGGAGATGGACAACAATTAACATTGGTTTATAACCTTACCAAACGTGCTTCTGATGCTGCATATACTGTTTTTGACCTTGCAGGTAAAATGGTAAGCCGCGAGCAGATAAACGGCGAAACAGGCCTGCACACCCAAACAGTAAACACGGGTAACCTGGCTCCGGGTATGTATATGGTAAACCTAACGGTTGACAACAATACCCAAACGTTAAAATTAATAGTACGCTAAGTAATTGAAATATTTTTTGGTAAATAGTAAGGTAACGCTGTTGGCATGGTTAACGTTAAGTTGGCTGTGCCAGCCGCTTTTTGGCCAACAGCCTGCGGGCGGCAGGGTAACTGTGCTTGCACCGGCAGATAGTAAGCCTATAACTACCGCTACTGTTGTATTTACTGATTTAGCAGAAAAGGGGCGTATACAGCAACAGTCTGTACCTACCGATGCTAAAGGGTTTACACAAAATCCTTACGCAAAAAAAACAGCGGTATTTATTTACGCTATTGGATACGAAAAAATTAGTGATACATTGAGGGCAGGCGAGAGTAAGTCGTACTTTATGAAGCCGCTGAATGTTAAGCTGAACGATGTAATTGTTACCGGCCAATATGGTGCTAATACGGCTGATAAATCAGTGTACAAAGTGCGGGTAATTGGCGAAGACCGGATAAAAGCACAAGGAGCTGTAAACCTGCGCGATGTGCTTACCAACGACCTTAACATACGCCTAAGCAACGACCCTGTTTTGGGCAGCTCTATGACGATGATGGGCGTAGGTGGAGAGAACGTTAAAATATTGATAGACGGTGTACCAATGGTAGGCCGTACCAATGGCAACTTAGATCTTACCCAGATAAACCTTAATAATATAGAACGTATTGAAATTGTTGAAGGGCCACTATCTGTAAGCTATGGTACCAATGCCCTGGGTGGGGCTATAAACCTTATTACCAAAAAAGACCAAAAGAATACGGTTGAAGGCCGTGTTTCTACTTACTACGAAAGTGTTGGCCAGTATAACTTTGATGGCCGCATAGGTTTTACTAAAAAGAAACACAGTCTGCAACTTACCGGTGGGCGCAATTTTTTTGATGGTTATGCGGTAAAAGACACATCGCGCTTTAAAGACTGGAAACCTAAAGAGCAATATTTTGGTAACCTAAACTATAGCTACCGCTTTAAAGCATTAACGCTGCGCTATAGTGGCGAGTATTTTTGGGAACTGATAACCAACCGCGGGCAGCGCAGGCAGCCATATTATGAAAATGCGCTGGATGATTATTACCGCACACAACGTGTAAACAACTCAGTAGCGCTAAGCGGCAAAGTAGCTAAATACAATGTAAATTTAATAGCGGCATACAACTATTTTGATCGCCGTAAGAATACCTATTTTAAAGATTTAACAACCCTTACGCAAGAGTTGACCCCAAACATTAGCGACCATGATACAACCGCCTTTGGGTTGATTATGAGCCGTGGTACTATTAGCACATCTAAACAGCGCGAAGGCGACAAGAAAACCATTTGCAACTACGAGGCCGGCTATGATTTTAACCACGAAAACATGTTGGGTAAACGCATTAAAGACAAGGTGCAAACAATTGGCGACTATGCCGCTTTTGTTAGTGCAGAGTTTTCGCCAGTTAAGCAATGGGTTTTCAGGCCGGGGGTGCGCTACGCCTATAACACTGTTTACAAAGCTCCAATTATCCCATCTTTAAACATATTATATAGCACAGATAAAGGTATAAGCGTAAGGGCGTCTTACGCCCGTGGTTTCCGCGCCCCATCGTTAAAAGAGCTATACTTTAATTTTGTTGATGTGAACCACAATATAGTGGGTAATGAGAATTTAAAGGCAGAAAGTTCTAACAACTTTTCGCTAAACTTTACCTGGCGTACCGCACCAAAAAATACGGTCCTAAAAACAGACGTATCTGCTTTTTACAACCAGATAGAGAATATGATTACACTTGCCCAGGTGGTTGGCACATCTTACACCTACGCAAATATAGGCAGGTACAACTCTATGGGATTGCAGGGCAGTGTAGATTATTGGGTTGGTAAATTCCGCTTTGGTGTTGGCGGCAGCTATATAGGCCGCTCGGGTGTAGATGTTTCTACAATCAGCTATTCACCCGAAGGAAGAAGTACCATTGCCTTTACATCAGAAAAAGCAGGCTTAAACGTATCGCTATTTTACAAGTATACAGGCAGGTTGCAAACCTTTTACAAATCTGTAGACGGGCAGATACTTCAAAATTTCATATCAGCCTACAGCACAATGGATATTACAGCGTCGAAATTTTTATGGAAACGCAGGATAAACATTACAGCCGGATGTAAAAACCTGATGAATGTTACCAACGTACAAGCCAACGTACAGGGTGGTGTTCATGGTGCAGGCTCTAACACTGCGCCAATGGCTTGGGGCCGCACGGTGTTTGTAAAACTGGATATTAACCTTACCAAATAATGATGGTGCTAAAAAGTAAATACGTGCTTTGGGTTATGCTTTTGCTAAGCGTGGTTCTAACATCGTGCTTAAAAGAGGATGAGCGTGTGGCCCCGCACCAGCCTGGCCAAAGCACAGAAGGTAGTTTTAATATGGGTACCAACTACCGCTACCAAAGTTATTTTGATTTTGCAAGTAATAGCTTTGTTGGGCAAAACAGTAAAGGTGTTTGGGATTTGGGTTTCGAAACAACACCGCAGGGCTTTGCTATTATTACAAATGGTGCCAAGTTTTGCAAAGTAAAAAGGACAGGCAATACTAATTTTGATGCCGTAACCGATACCGCAGGTAACCCCTGGCGTGTAGATGTGCTGGGTTATTTAGACAGCACCGCTATTGGTACCTGGGGCACGTATAATGCCGACACTGCAATTAGCAACGGTGTATGTTATATTATAGACCGCGGGTATGATGAAAGCAACAACTACGTAGGCTTTAAAAAATTTATTATAGAAGGGGCCAATAGCGCAAGCTATACCATTACATATGCCAACCTTGACGGAACAGAAAAATATACAACAACAGTAACCAAAAGGCCAGGGTACAATTTTACCTTTTTCTCTCTAAACGGTGCAGGGGCTGAGGTAGATGTGGAGCCAACAGCCGATACATGGGACATATCATTTACCCAATACATTTACATATACCGTACGGTAGAGTACCCCAACTTCCCTTACCTGGTGGTAGGTGTGGTATTAAACAGCAGCAATGTTGCCGCTGCAGCCGATTCTGTTAGTGGGTATGAAAACATAGTATTGGCAGATACGGCTAATATGGAGTTTCATAACCAGCTGGATATAATTGGCTACAACTGGAAACAGTTTGATGGAACATCCTTTATTGTAAAGCCCCAAAATGTTTATGTGGTTCGCAACCGTAATGGCCTGTATTATAAAATACACTTTACAGACTTTTACAAAGACGGTATAAAGGGCAACATAGCTTTTGAGTTTCAACAGCTATAATTAGTAATATTTTATTGCCAAAACTTTAGTATCTTTATGTTTTACCGTATTTTAGAAGCGTGAAGACACTATATAAATTCCTGTTGCCTTTTACAGTTTTGGCTTTGTTTGCCGCCTGTAAACGCGATAAAGCAGAATGGGACATTGGCATTACCGCCCCCATTGCAAAATCATCATTAACAATTGAAGACATGATACCCGGCAGCTATGTGGTAGCCAATACCGATAGTTCGCTGCGTATTGTATATCAAAACACAATTTATACCCTTCCGGTTGATTCATTTTTAAACCTACCCGACACAACATTTTACCTTCCGTTAAATTCGCCTACAAATCTAACCTTAACACCCGGTACACAGGTGCCCTTGCCTGCCAACCAAATGAATTTTATGTTAGACCCCACTAAACTTACCCGTGTGGTTATACGTAGTGGCAACCTTAAAATGAAGGTGGTAAACCTGTTGCCGCAGGATGTGATTTTTAATTATACCATAAACAAAGCCCGTAAAAACGGTGTGCCGTTTACAGCATCGGAAGTAGTAGGCATGGCTAACCCAGACAGCGCCATATTACTAAGAGACTTTGATTTGGCAGGGTATGATATAAGCCTGACAGGGGCCAGTGGTTTTCAAACCAATGTATTGCCCTACCAGCTTACCCCGCAAATATCGCCCGATGCAAGTGCATATAATGTTACCACAGGACAAATGTTGATGAAGATGTACACTACATTTTCTAACATGAAACCTGAGTTTGTAGAAGGCTATTTTGGTAGCCAGGCTGTTACCTACGAAGATACTGCTGTGTTTAACCTGCTAAAACAATTTGTAGGCGGAACGCTTGATTTGCAGGATATAAAACTGGGGCTTAGCATGGAGAATTCTATTGGGGCTGATATTAAAGCTACTATTAAGAGCCTTAAGGGCGTTAACTCTAAAACAGGAAACACCGTAATGCTTAACCACCCCATAATAAACATGCCGCTGAATATTGACAGGGCTGTAAATTATGGCTATACCAGCACTCCGCAATATGCGCCGGTGGTAAAAAATTATCCTTTTACAAATGCTACTACCAATCTTGCTGCCTTTGTTTCTAACCTGCCCGACAGGATTGAATATAAAGTAGACTTAAAAGTAAACCCCTTGGGTAACGTGTCGGGCGGTAAAGACTTTATATACAGCGATGCTGCTATTAAAATTAATATGGATTTAGATATGCCGCTTGCCTTTAAAATGGGCGGTTTAACCCTTGCTGACACGATAGATTATAATATTAATGCTAAAGAAGAAGATATAGACCGATACCAGGGAGGCAACTTTAAACTGTTTGCAGCTAATGGTTTTCCACTTGATGCAAGGGTGCAGCTATACCTGATTGATGAAAGCGGTATGGTAATGGATTCAATCTTCAGCACATCATTAATAGCGGCAGCCCCTGTTAATGCTAACTTTAAAGCTATTGGCCAGCAAAATACACTGATAACATTTGCGGTAAGTACAGACAAAGCCGATAAGCTGGTAAACACCAAACGCGTGGTGGTAAAAGCAGTGTTTGATACCAAACCGGTAAGCCAGTACCTAACTATGTACAGCAACTATAAGCTGGATTTGCAGCTAACGTCAGATTTTAAATTCAGGATGAAACTATAATACGGTGAAGACAAGGATTATACTTATTTGCATATTTTTAGTTGCCTGCGCTAATGTTTTTGGGCAAGACAAAACAGACACATTGCCCAGCCAACCGTTGTCTACCACATCAGACGTACTATATATTTATGGCAACGGGGTAGCCAACTCTAACGCTATAACAGGTAAGCTAACCAACGCGTTTATAAAAGGTGGTTACATTGGCGATGATATTAAAAACACCACGCTGGACAGGCTTAAAAATAAAAACCGTTTAGGGGTAGAGGTTAATTACGGTGCTACGTACGTCCATTTTTCTAAAAAAACTACGCATAACCTAATTGGCTATTATTTGCGCTACAATCAAAGCTTTTTTTTAGGTTCTAACTTTAATGGTAACGATTATAAGCTGCTGTTTTATGGTAACACCCCATTTGCCGGACAAACGGTGAGTGTATCGCCATTCAGGTACTACATGCTTGGGCAACGGTCGCTGGGAGGCGGGCTTATGCTGGGTAAAAACAAAAATACCTTTTGGGTAGGTGCAGAGTTTGTACAAGGCATAAACCATACTGATATACAAGCTACCAACATGGACCTTACAACGGCGGTTGACGGGCAAATGCTGCAACTAAACGGGCAACTTGATTTTAAGCAAAGTGCCCGGCCAACATATAATGCAGGCTATGGCTTTGCTTTAAACGCCCAATGGTTTACCGATATTAAAAACAAGCTATACTTTGGCTTTATGGTAGATAACCTGGGCATGGCGTTTTGGAATAACAAGGCACAAAATTTTACTCGCGATACAACATTGCAATTCTCAGGTTTAGACCTGGTAAATGTGGTGCAGGATGATAGCACTTTTACGCAGGTTACCGACTCGCTAAGCAGCGCTTTGCTTCCATCAGAACGCTATAAAAGCTACAGTACCATATTGCCATTTTATGTCAGGGCAGTAGCTACAAAGTATTTTATAAACGGTAAGCTAAAGTTGAGTGCATCGGTAAACTACCGTTATGTGCCGGCTTATATTCCACAGGGTTCATTGCAGGCAACGTATTTTATAAGGTGGTTCTCTCCATCGCTAACTGTTTTGTATGGAGGCTATGGTGGCTTTAACACTGGTATAGGCTTAGGTTTTGATTTAGGCAAAGGCTTTAGGATATCAGCAGAAACGCTGTTGAACGAAGGGTGGCTTGCGCCTAAAAGTGCCAATGGTATTGGTGTTGGGTTCAGGTTTTATAAATCGTTTTTAAGAAAGTAATTTATGAAATTGTGTAAGGTATATTTTATAACTTTTTGTTTATTGATAGGCTTTGCAGCCAATGCGCAAGGTGTTTTTAAACGCACCTTTGGCGCTACTACTGGTTTTAACGAAGGAAATAGCGTAGTGCAAATGCCCGATACTGGCTTTTTAATGGTTGGGGCCATGTCTGGCTTTGGTGGAGGAGCATCGGACATTATGATGATTAAGACAGACAAAAACGGTGTGCAGCAATGGCTGAAACCTTTTGGCTGGGCCAATATTGAGGTAGGTAAAAACATAAAAGCCACTAACGACGGCAACTATGTTATTTGTGGCTATACTAATAGCTTTGGTGCCGGAGGTTATGATGTGTTGCTGGTAAAAATTACCCCAACAGGCGAAACCATTTGGGCCCGTACTTATGGTGGTGCCGATTGGGATTTTGGCTACACCGTTTGCCCAACGGCCGATGGTGGGTATATTGTTGCCGGAGAAACCTACAGCTTTGGGCTGGGGCAAAATGATTTTTATGTTGTTAAAACCGATGCCGACGGGGTTATGCAATGGCAGAAAACCATAGGCACACCGTTAGCCGATGTAGGCCGCAGCGTGGTACAAACCTACGATGGTACCTATGTTGTTGTGGGGTACACCACTCAGGTATCAAACACAAACAACAACGATGTGTTTTTTACAAGGTTAGACGCCCAGGGCGATACACTGTGGACTAAAAGGCAGAACCCTGTCGGAGATGACTATGCGTTTGATGTTGCTCAAATTCCTACAGATTCAAGCTATTGTATAGTAGGGCATACAAATTCATTTAGCGGTCCGTTGTTTGACCCCTACATACTTCATTTTACAAAAGATGATGTTCAGCTAACGGCTAATAATATGCCCAGCAATGGCTACAGTTCAAGGATGTACTCGTGTGTGGCGCGCAATGTAAACGGCCAGTTAGGTATTACCGGCGAAACCATTCCGGATTTTGATTCTAAGCCATTTGGTCTTATGAACCTGATATCGCCAGATGCGGGATATAT
>CAMBQF010000053.1 GCA_945869825.1 Chitinophaga pinensis
AAAAAAATGCCGGGCTATTATACTAACAATGCCGTATTGCATGCGCCTGAAAGCCGTACCTCATCGCCCGTGCGCATACCGCGCGATAACGAGCATTTGCACCACCCGCAACTAACAAACCTTTACCCATGTGCCGAAGGGGCAGGCTATGCCGGCGGCATTGTTTCTGCTGCCATGGACGGTATACGTGTGGCTGATGCAATAGCGTTAGCGTTGTAAGTGCTAAACATTTAATTTACTGGTATGTTTTGTATACAATGGCACAACCTATTGTTAAAATTGACAATGTTTATAAGCAATACGGCACATTTAAAGCTGTAGACGGAATATCCTTAACAATTGACGAAGGGGATATTTATGGCTTTTTAGGCCCTAACGGCGCAGGTAAAAGCACCACGTTGCGTATGCTTTTATCGCTAATAAAACCCACCGCAGGCAGTATAGAAATTATGGGTAAAAGCCTTAATAATAGCAGAAATAAAATTCTTGCTGAAACAGGCTCTATTATTGAAAAACCCGACTTTTACCTGTACCTGACTGCAAAGCAAAACCTTTGGTTACTATCTAAAATGTATAGCCAAAATATTGGCACAAAAAGAATACAGGAAGTAATACAACTGGTGGGCCTTAGCGGACGCGAAAACGACAAAGTAAAAACATACAGTCACGGTATGAAACAACGGCTGGGCCTTGCACAGGCATTGTTGCACAACCCAAAACTTATAATATTGGATGAGCCTACTACAGGCTTAGACCCACAAGGCATAATTGAACTGCGCGAGTTGATTTTGAAACTGAAAAACGAGGGTAAAACAGTAGTACTTTCATCGCACATATTATCAGAAATACAACTGATAGCCGATAGCATGGTTATTATAAACAATGGAAAAGCAGTTGCACAAGGCAAGGTAAACAGCCTTTTGGGCGATGATGATGTTGTTGTTTATGTAGAGCTGGCCGATACTGAAAAATTTAACACTGAAATTGGGCAATCGGCATTTGCTAATTCTCTAAATGCTGTAGAAAACAATGTTGCGGCACTAAAACTGGCTAAGCAGGAAATACCTCATTTAGTAGCCTGGTTAAATGAAAAGGGTATTGCCTTTTACGCGTTAGACTATAAAAAAAGGCTGGAAGATTATTTTTTAAAAATAACCCATAAATAAGCTATGCTGGTAAAACTTACGCTTAACGAATTATATAAAATACTGGCAAAGCCACGCAGCTATATAGGTTTTTTAGCTATTACAACCATTATAATGCTTATAGAATTTGCATTGTATGTTGATGGTAAAAATTACATAGGCTTCATATTCCAGGCGTTGGAGCAAACCGTTATCATACAGGGCGAAATATTAAACGGCAGCCTGGTTTGTTTTATCATATTGCAAACATTAATTATACAAATGCCGCTGCTGGTGGCCCTTGTTACCGGCGATTTAATAAGTGGCGAAATGGCCTCGGGGACGATAAGGCTATTGGCTACACGCCCTGTATCGCGGGGGCAAATATTGTGGAGCAAAATTTTAGCCGGGGGTATTTATGTTTTCGCGTTGTTGTTTTGGCTGGGCCTTTTAGCACTGGGCGGAGGGTTGCTATTTTTTGGCACCGGCGATTTAACAGTGCTTAAAACAGACGAACTGGTTATACTTAGGGAAAGCGATGTAATATGGCGCTTTATTAGCGCTTTTGGGGTAGCCTTTATAAGTTTGTTGCTTGTAGCATCATTCTCGCTTATGCTATCGTGCTTTACAGATAACTCTATAGGCCCTATAATAATGGCCATGAGCGTAATAGTGCTCTTTACTATTATCGGTACTATGGAGGTGCCGTTGTTTGATAAAATAAAGCCTTTTTTGTTTACTACACACATGGTAATATGGCGCAACTTATTTGACAACCCTGTACCAAAAGAAATGGTGGTAAAATCTATTGCCGTTTTATTAGGGCACATAGGGCTGTTTTTAAGCATAGCGCATTACAAATTCACCAAAACAGATATACAGAACTAACCGATATGAGGAACTTACTGATAGTATGTTTTATGATATTACTACTACCTGCAATTGGGCAAAGCCCCAGCGGGCTTTTGCAGGAGGTAAACGTAAAATTTTCTACCGTTAAAACCTATAGTGCAGGGCTTAATTTAGAGTTTGACATACCCGGTGTAAAGGTTGATCCGATAAAGGGAGATGTGTTTTACAAGGCACCAAAAAAATTCAGGATTAAAACAAAAGGCATCATATTTCTACCTAAGCAAAACCCTTACGAAGCTATACTATTGCTTAGCGATAGCAACAGCTATGTAGCCGTAAAAATGGCTGATGAAACAGTAAGCAATGTAAAAACCACAGTAATAAATGTTTTGCCTAAAAAACAAGCCGATTTTATTGTAGGTAAATTTTGGATAGACCCTGTAAATAAGCTGGTATTAAAATCAGAAATTACTACCCAGGCCAACGGTACGTTGGTTACCAACTATGCTTACGGCGCTATGGCAAAAAATGCCTTGCCTGATAAAATGGAACTAACGTTTGATGTGGCAAAATTTAAAGTGCCCAAAGCGGTAGCGGTAGATATAAACTCGAAAACCAAAGCCGGCGACACCAAAAGCAAAGGCACCGGCAACGTTAAATTTACCTTTACCAACTATGTGGTAAACAAAAACATTGACGATAAGGTGTTTACAGAATAAGCACATCTTTAACACTACACGATACTTTGCTGAATTATAAGACGGGAGTGAATGAGACTTCCACAGCATTTATTAATAAGGTAGGCGTATTCCAGGCAATTAAACTATAAACTTCCCAAAACGTTTATTGGCTTCTTCTATAAAGTCCAATACCTCATCAGCGCCTTGTTTCTTTTCGGCTGATGTTACAAAATAGGTTGGCATTTCTTCCCAATACTGCAACAGTACACTTTTAAATACGTCGATGTTAGCAGCAGTATGTTGTGGTTTTTGCTTATCGGCTTTAGTGAATATTATAGCCAGCGGCACGCCGTTATCGCCCAACCAATTAATAAAGTCAAGGTCGTTTTTTTGGGGCTCTAATCTCGAATCAACTAAAACAAAAACACACATCAGGTTATCGCGGTTGGCAATGTAGCCCTTCATCAGGTTATCAAAATTCTCGCGTATGGTTTTAGTCACCTTAGCAAAGCCATAGCCGGGTAAATCTACCAAATACCATTCTTCATTAATCAAAAAGTGGTTTATAAGCTGTGTTTTGCCGGGTGTGCCTGATGTTTTGGCCATATCCCTTTTTTCGGTAATCATATTGATTAGCGATGACTTACCGACATTAGAGCGGCCTACAAAGGCATACTCCGGAATAGTAGGTTTAGGGCACTTTTGCCACTCGGGCGCCGACATTATAAACCTGGCTGATTTTATCTTCATAACACTAAATATGCTGTATGCGGAACAATTTTACTAATTTACCCGTATAAATGTGCCTTAACAGGCTTTACTATAACAAGCGCGCAGGCCCTTATGAAGAAATTTTTTACACTTTTTATCCTTGCAATAGTCCTCAACGCGCTTGCATTTGCGCAACCTGCGCCAAATGTACGCAATAAGACCACTGAAAAGTTCAGCACGGCGTTGTTTTACCTGCAAAGTGCCTATGTTGACACTGTAAACCAAGAGGCACTAACCGAGCACGCCATACGCGGCATGCTTAAAAAGCTTGACCCGCACACCGTTTACATGACCCCCAAGGAAATGAAAGATGCCAACGAGCCTTTGCAAGGTAATTTTGAAGGCATTGGGGTGATGTTTAATGTTATTGAAGATACTATTACTGTAATATCAGCCGTTAGCGGGGGACCATCAGAGAAAGTTGGTATACAGCCCGGCGACAAGATTGTGAAAGTGGACACCACTAACATGACGGGCAAAAACACCACCGATGGGTTTGTAATGAAAATGCTGCGCGGCCCTAAGGGCAGTAGTGTAAAAGTATTAGTATTGCGCCGTGGCGATAAAAAATTGTTAGAATTTACCATCATCCGCGATAAGATACCCATTTTGAGTGTGGATGCTACGTATATGATTGACTCTGAAACAGGTTATCTTAAAATAAACCGCTTTGGTGCATCAACCATGAAAGAGTTTCGCGACGGGCTAAGGGACCTTAAAGGAAAAGGAATGAAAAACCTTATCCTTGACCTGCAAGGCAATTCAGGAGGATACCTGCAAACTGCTATTGACCTTTGCGATGAGTTTTTAGGCAAAGACAAAATGATAGTTTATACCGAAGGCGTGCATAGCCCTAGGCAAGAGTCGAACTCTAAAATTGGCGGTATGTTTGAAAACGGTAAGTTAATTGTGCTTATTGATGAAGGTTCAGCATCGGCCAGCGAAATTGTAGGAGGTTGTGTGCAAGACCACGACCGTGCCCTTATTGTAGGCCGCCGCTCTTTCGGTAAAGGCTTAGTTCAAAACACCTATTTACTGCCTGATGGTTCTGCCATGCGCATTACTACGGCACGTTACTTTACCCCATCGGGCCGTTGCATACAACGCTCTTACAAAGATGGTGTTGATGCTTACTACAAAGACTTAAAATCTAGATACAAAAACGGTGAGCTTACCCACCCTGACAGTATACATGTAGCTAACGACTCGCTTAAGTATTTTACCGATGGCAAGCGTTTGGTATTTGGCGGTGGCGGCATTATGCCTGACTTTTTTGTCCCGCTTGATACAAGCTATACCACGCCCTACCTGCAAAAGCTATACAGCAAAACCAGCATACGCGATTTTGCTAATGCCTATGTAGATAAAAACCGTGCCGACCTTAAGCTGCGCTACCCAACAGTAGATGAGTTTAAGCGTAACTTTAGGGTAGACGATGTGATGCTGGACGGACTTGCATCGGCAGCCGATAAAAATGGCGTGCCACGCAACGATGCGGAGATGAAAACATCAGCACCGGCAATAAAAACACAAATGAAGGCTATTGTTGCCAACCAGTTGTTTAACACTACTGCCTACTACCAGGTAATAAACGACCTGAACCCTATTTATAAAAAGGCGCTGGAGCTTATTAAAGACGATACCTTTGATAAGATGAAGATTGCCTACACAACGGGGCAGTAAATAATTATCAATGTGTAAGCTGCTGATAGTATTCTTTATTTTCATTTGCAGAGCCACATTTGCGCAAAACGAAGTACGGTTATACAATACTATTACTGATTTACAGCAGCAAGGTGTAGATACCTTTCTAGTATTTAACAACTACACCAACGGTGATATATTGCCACCAACAGCTCAAAACTGCATTATTGACGCCAACGAAATATTCTTTCTCTACTGGATTTATAAAGGGAGTGCATCAGTTATCCGCATAGATAATTGCTATGCCTACCAACCTATAGTTAACCTACAATCTGCATTTGTAAAAGGGTTTAATGAAAACCTGAAAAAACTAAATAAAGAACTTATAAAGCCCCTAACCTACTTACAACCGGGCAAAGGAAAAAAGAAAAAATGGAACAGGGTTAATGTGTATGTAGACCACTCTTCATACTACAGCATTCAATATATTACCCCTGCTAATACCATACGTAAAACCTACGACCTATTTGACCTGCAAGCTGTTTACGATGATAGCCTGGCTAACGAAAACTATAAGTATAACAGCAACACCCTTACGGTAAAACTGGCCAACCTTGCCGCTGCCGAAACACGTGGATTTAGTTTTATGCTAAAAGAAAAACCCTAGCTGATTACCTGGTTTGGCTTAACCTTTTTAAGCGTAATGCCAAAGGTTGAACCAACTCCCGGCGTGCTGCGCACGGTAATAGTCTGATTATGGGCCTCGATAATGTGCTTAACGATAGATAAGCCCAGGCCGGTACCGCCCGCCTCGCGGCTGCGGCTTTTGTCTACACGGTAAAAACGCTCGAACAGGCGCGAAAGGTGCTTCTCTTCTATGCCAATACCATCATCGGTTACCTCTACCAAAATATTCTCGTCCATATCAAAGAAAGAGATTTTGGTGCGGCCATTTGGCTTGCCATATTTAATAGAATTCTCGATAAGGTTGATAAGCAATTGCTTAATACGGTCGCCATCGGCCATTACATAAATAGGGTCGTACTCTTCTTTCAGCACCAGTTTAATGCCTTTTTTCTTGGCTTTAAGCTCTAATGCATGTATAACATCTGTTGCGAGCCGCACAATATCGGCACGCTCAATATCCAGTATCAGCTGGCCACTTTCAAACTGCGATATAGACTCTAAATCCTGTACAATATTAATCATGCGCTCTATGCTCGACTCAGCACGCTGCAAGTAATTGCGATTGATGGTTGGATCTTCAAGGCCACCATCCAGCAGCGTTAGCACATACCCTTGTATGTTGAAAATAGGTGTTTTTAACTCGTGCGATACGTTGCCCACGAACTCTTTCCGGTAATTCTCCAGGTTACGCAGGTATTCAATCTCTTTATCACGCTCGTTGGCCCACTCAGCCACCTCGCTATCCACCTCGCTTATAATATCTCGGTCAAGGTCTATACTAGGCTTTGTTTTATCTTCTTTTTTAACCTTTTGGCTGTGTATCAGCTTATAAATAACCTTAATCTTATCGTAGATAAAGCGCTGTACGGCATAGGCAGCCAACAAATAAGTTAAGATAAATGTGGTGGTTAGCGATGCAACGGGAACCCACCATATAGCTTCTCCTGCTGCTACAAATGATGTGATAGTTACTACAACAGCTACCGTTACCGATACCCACAAAGCCAATAACAGCGCAAACTTGCGCGGGGTTGCATATGCCATTCTTTTAATTAAAATTCAAACTTGTAACCTACGCCCTTTACGGTTTTAATGCACTCCTCGCCAAATTTCTCGCGTAACTTACGTATGTGTACGTCAATAGTACGGTCGCCAACCACAACCTGGCCGCCCCATACCTGTTTCAAAATATCATCGCGGGTAAACACTTTACCAGGTTTAGAGGCCAGCAGCGACAGCAGCTCAAACTCTTTACGTGGCAGGTTGTGTTCAACCCCATCTTGTGTTACTAAATATTTTTCGCGGTTTATGCTAAGGCCGGCTACATCAATCTGCCCACTCTTATCATCGCCGTTAAGCCTGCGCAGCAACGCTTGTAACCTGCTGGTTAAAACACGCGGTTTAATAGGTTTATTTATATAGTCATCTGCCCCTGCATCAAAGCCTGCAATTTGCGAGTAGTCCTCGTTACGCGCTGTTAAAAAGGCAATGATGGTATCTTTTAATGAATTATCCTCACGAATAATTCGACAGGTTTCTATACCATCCAAGTCAGGCATCATCACATCTAATAAAATTAAATGCGGGTGCACCCTTTTAGCGGTTTGAATGGCATCGCGACCATTATTATTTACATATACTTCGTAGCCTTCTTTTTTAAGGTTGTAGCTGATGAATTCCAGAATATCCGGTTCATCATCTACAATTAAAACACGATAGTTAGCGTTGTTGCTCATGTGTTAAATTTTTGCGGCTAATATATTACTGCAAAGTAAACTTAAAATTAACAATTGGTTTTCATTGCTTTAAACTTCTACCAACCCTTTGTAAACAAATTTGGCGGGTCCTGTAAGCCATACATCGCTAAACTGCCCCTTATTGTAAGTAAAGTGTACGTTAAGGTTACCGCCTTTTGTGCTAATAGGGTAAATGCCCCCGTCAGATTCCATTCTAAACAGCCTTGCAGCTATAGCGGCAGCGGTAACTCCTGTACCGCAACTCAGGGTTTCATCTTCTACTCCCCTTTCATACGTTCGCACGTTTACTACCCCGTTATTAAGGCTGATAAAATTTACGTTGGTACCCTGGGCAACAAAGCGGTTTGAGTAACGCACCTTTCGGCCTTCGGTATAAACGTCAACCTCATCGGTGTTGTTTACAAACCTTACGTAGTGTGGCGACCCAGTATTAATAAAGTAATCATCGCCTATCATTTCAAAGCCTTCTACATCTATCATCTTAAGGCTTACATCCCACTCATTATCGTTATGAGAATTTACGGTTGCCTCATGCTCCCCATCAACAGCGATAAACTTAGCCTTATTACCTGTGTATTGCAGCATGTTTGAGAAAGCCGTTAAGCAACGCCCACCATTGCCACACATGGTACTTAGCCTACCATCGGCATTATAATATACCATGCGGAAATCATATTCAGCATCGGGGGTAAGGATAATCAACCCATCGGCCCCAATACCAAAGCGGCGGTGGCATAAACGCTCTACCTGCTGTTGGGTTAAAAAGCTAAAGTCAATATCGCGCCCATCCAGCATTATAAAATCGTTGCCGGTGCCTTCAAACTTATAAAATTCAATATTCATTACTGGTTAAGCTGGGCTAAGGTATTCTTGTCGGTTACCGGGTTGAAGCTGCAAAAATCTTCGGCTTGTTCCAGACGGAAGTACAAATCCCTGTTTTTAAGAAACAGATTGTTGCCTATAGAAACAAGGCTGATATCATCACTTTGGTAAATACCAAAAAGCACCAGTTTGTTGCGGCCCAGTTTGTAGCCTTTGTAGTTTATGGGCGATTTCCAAAACTCAACTGCATACACAGCAGGCAAACCTGATGGGTCAACATCGGCGGCCTTGGCCATGGCACTATCTATACCGGGTGCTTTATCTTTATCGTCGAGCGCTATAAGCTTTATGTTTTTTGTATAGAGCAACTCGTCTTTTTTAACAAGCATAGTTAGGCTGTCAACCGCCACGCTGTCGGTAGCCATGGTATCAACATCGGTATCGTCCAGGGTATTATCAACCGCGGGTACTTCTTTTTCTACAATAATCTTGATGGTATCGTGCATGGTTTTATCGGCAGAAAAAACCTGCTGCACCTGCCCTATCACTTTTTCCGATATTCGGCCAAAATCGAGCCATACAATACCAAAGGCCACCAGCATACCAACAAATATGCCGATTGCTAAAAACATGCCTTTAGATTTTGCCGGGTTTTGCATAGAGGATTAATGTACAAAGATAATAAAATTTAAACTCTCCCCCTAAGATAAGGGGAGTACCCGTAGGGGAGGGGGTAATATTTATACCTCCCCGGCTCTTCGAGCCACCCTCCTACATTAGGAGGGGCGTTGCTACTGCCCCGCTTTGATAAATTGCTCTTCTATATGCTCTTTGCGGCTCATGCTTTTGTAAACCTCCTCGTGGGTAAAGTATACAAAGGGCGGAAACTCTTTTTGCCAAGCCTGTGGGTTGTAGGTGTATTTACAATTGTAAAGGTTTACATCACTCACAAACTTATCAGCATATTCGGCACTTACCCTATCACTAACGGTACTATCAGCATACCACTCAAAACACTCAGTTATATTGCTTGATGTAATGCCTGAAATACGGTAGTATATTTTGTTGGTATACTCTCGCAACATGCTTTTCAAATACCATTTATCACCTATCTGCTGGTATTCTGTTACTGATGATCCGCTGACAAAGTCGGTACCGTAGGTTTCAGACAGTACACTACGGTAGTCGCCATTGGTGTTTTTCTCGTTGGAGTTGACAATCTTTTTTATAGCGTACGTTGTTTTATCTATGGTTATTTTGCCTGATGAAAGTGATTCCTGGTTATAGTCTTTCGACTCATACAGCACCACATAGTCGGAGGGTGAATGGGCTGTGGTATCAAACTTAAATTTGAAAAAGCTAAGTGCGCGTGGGTTTAGCACCGTGCCTACAGGGTGGTAAATAGAATTTTCAATAAGCAAATCGAAAAAATGGTCGAGGTGGGGCAGGCGGTTTACCTCATAATCGTAACCCCTGCGCATTTGCACAATGGCCATAGCATCTTTGCACTTTACCTGCTTGCGTGGCATTTCCAATTGGAACATATTAATACCCTGCACCTCTATCAGCCTTACAAATTTGCCATTTTCTTTATGGTATTGCCTGAAAAACGAGTTTGTAAAGTAGCTTTTGGTGGCGTAGTTGTTGGGGATTTCGGCAATGGCTTTTTCTACCACCTTGGGGGCTGTAAGCCCTGCAATATTAATAGTGGGAATAATAATGGCCTGTTTTTCTACCAGCACCCTTTCTACCTTGTCGCCGGTTAGCTTATAGAGTATGGTAGTGTGGCACCCAATGTCGGCAATTTCCAGTTGCACTTGTTTAATAGTATCGGCTACTTTAAAACCAAACCGCCCCAGCGAGTCGGTTAGCTGCACCTCTGCCCCATTGTCAATTTTAACCCAGGCATAGGGCATGGGCGTTTTATCGGCTTTGTTAAGCAGCACAGCCTTTGTGGGCATTTGTGCCAGTGCCACAGAGCTGGTAAAAAGGAGTATATAACAAATGAATTTCATTTGCACCAAATATATAAAAGGTGCATCTTTTTTATCAGAAACAAAATGCGGGGTTTATCGGAAGATATGCCAAACCGGTTTTACAAATCGCTATCAACCATACTTTTAGCCTTATCAAGCAGGGTACGCTTTAGGTATAGTACGGTGGGATTATCGATATTACAAGTGTTGCAACGCGATGCGATGGAATTGAAATAATCATCAATATCAGCTTTATAGTCTTCGCCTGAAGCATAAAATTCAAACGCCACATATTCAATAAAACGATCCTGATCGGCTTTAGATAAATGGTTAAAATCTTCTATTGCTTCGGCGGGGTAAAGCTCTAAATACGTTTTGATGTAGCCGCAAATACCTTCTGATAAAGCTGCGTCAGACTTACGGGCCATTACTACATAAACCTTAAAATAGAAAGCACGGTCGGTGGCATTATCGGCATATAAATTGGCCAGGCAGGCAAATGTCAGGTCGTCATCAGACGGCTGAATCTTATTATCGAGGATTTTTTGCCCGTGTATACGTACACTGTCTTCGTGCGAAAAGCTTTGAGCCTGCACAGATAGTGTAGAAAACGATACCAGAAATATTAAAATAGCTTTGCTCATTATGTGTGCCTTTACTGTACCACCAGTAAGTAATCTGCCAGGCAAGCCGCAGACACATATCTTACCACACTTAAATAGTTAACGTGCAAATATCGTGCTTTGTTCCGGTTATAGTGTTAAGTTATCGTAAAAACATGTCGGTTAATGTACGGAACACAAATACAGACGTTTATGCGTTTTTAAATAGCTGCGATAATTTACCAACACCCACCGTTAACAACTAATAGGTATGCCCTACAACAATGGTTTAATATATGCCTACCTTTAAGTTACAGACACTTATTATGTTTTTGAAGACAAACGATAGCCCCGAGCTTGAATTATATACCCTGGATACTGATAGCATAGCGGCTAAAGTACCCTTGTTTGAGAACCCTGTTTCAGCAGGTTTTCCTAATGTAGCTGAGAATGCCGTAGAGGCAGAGCTTGACCTTAACACCTTTTTGGTTAAGCACCCGGAAAGTACTTTTTGCGTAAGGGTTAAAGGCCAGTCTATGATTAATGCTGGCATTAACAGCGGCGATATGCTGATTGTAGACCGTGCGGGCCAGCCGCAAAACAACTCTATAGTTATAGCTATGGTTGATGGCGACTTTACCGTTAAGCGCATTACCAAAGCCGATGGCAAACTATTCCTTATGCCGGAGAATGATAGCTACAAACCGCTGGAGATTACCGATAACATGAAGTTTGAGGTTTGGGGTGTGGTCATGTATATAATAAAGAAGGCTTAGTATTTAGGGTGTAAGGGATAGGAATTAATTATTTAATTGCGCCACGCCATAGTTTAATTTTTTTCAAACTATACCATTTTACATTTTCAAAATTAACGGCTAAATAACTAGGTAAAAAGATTACCATATAAAGTATTTATAGTGAAGGCATCTGCCTTAGAAAAACCAAAAAAAGCTTCTTCCTGTGTTATATTTTTATTAACAGGCTGTGAACACTGCTAATTTTTCTAATATTACAGAATGGAAACTTTTGCTGGTGCCCTGAAAATTGTATTGCCATTGTTTATTTTGCTTATGTTAATTGAACTAATAGTAGCAAAATTCAAAAACAAAGAGGTAATAAATAGTATGGATGCTGTTTCCAGCCTGAGTTCTGGTATTACCAATGTGCTTAAGCAAATTCTGGGGCTAACTATCTATATTTTCACCTACGACTTTTTATTAAAGCATTTTGCATTATTTAAAATAGAATCTACTGCCTTGCAATATATTATTGGCTTTATATGTATTGATTTTTATGCATATTGGTCGCACAGATGGGCACATAGGTATAATATTTTATGGAACAGGCACCTGATACACCATAGTAGTGAAGAATATAACTTACCGGTAGCTTTGCGCCAAACCATATCAGACTTTGTTCAAGTATACACCTTTTTGCTGCTGCCTGCTGCCATTTTTAGTGTCCCAGGAGAGGTATTAACCATATTAGCTGTAGTAATGCTTTTTGGTGGCTTTTGGTACCATACCCAGCTTATTGGCAAACTGGGCCTTTTAGAAAAAGTTATTGTAACCCCCTCTCACCATCGAATACACCATGCTATAAACCCTATTTATATTGATAAAAATTTTGGCGGTATATTGATAATTTGGGATAAGCTTTTTGGCACCTTTCAAGAGGAATTACCAGATGAAAAACCAGTTTATGGTCTCACAAGACCAGTAAATACCTGGAACCCTATTAAAATTAATTTTCTGCACTTTTCATTACTATTTAAAGACGCTTGGCAAACAAAAAATATTGGCGATAAGTTTCGCATTTGGTTTATGCCCACTGGCTGGAGGCCAGCAGATGTTGCCGAAAAGCACCCTGTAGAATCTATAAAAAACGTATATAAGCAAAAAAAATATATGCCAACTGCCAGCAAATATTTAAAAGTATGGGCTTGTGTTCAATTGGTTACAACATTTTTGTTGATGATGTTTATGGTGCTTCAGATAGCCGAAATTTCTAAAGCAGCCGTCTTTGTTTATGCCGCATTTATTTTTCTTTCAGTATACAGCTACACATCGTTAATGGATAGAGACAGGCTTGCCTGGCTTTTTGAATTATTACGGCTACTACTTGCTTTGGCTATTATTAGTTTTTACAATGGTTGGTTTACCCTTAACAATTTTGCACCCCAGGCAACCTTAATCCTTTTAGTATATTTTGTTTTTTCAACATTAGTAAGCTTAGCTTTTGATTATTTTGAATTTAAAACGGATACTAACATCGTTGAGGCTAGCTTTTAGGCATAAAGATATTTTTACTATGTCTACTTTTATTATGTTTCCATACCCCAAATCTGCACTAAAAAGCCTATTTTTGCAATTCCTAATAAAAAAAATTACAGGCGGCTTTGTAATTAACAAAAAGTTGTTAACTTTGCAGCCCCTTAATTAGGGCCTAATACTATTTTGTTATGTACGCAATTGTAACTATTGGTGGACACCAATATAAAGTAGAGAAAGACCAGAAGCTGTATGTTAACCGCTTAGAAGCCAAAGAAGGCGACTCAGTTAGCTTTGACAATGTACTTTTGGTAGATAACGGTGGAAAGATAACTATAGGCGCACCTACAGTTAGCGGCGCATCTGTTTCGGCTACCGTTTTAACCCACGATAAAGCTGATAAAGTGATCATCTTCAAAAAGAAACGCCGCAAAGGCTATCAAAAATGGAATGGCCACCGTCAGTCTATATCAAAAATCCAAATTGTAGGTATTAACGCTTAAACGCATTAAATTTTTTATAACCCATGGCACATAAGAAAGGCGTCGGTAGTTCTAAAAACGGTCGCGAATCGCACAGCAAACGCTTAGGCGTTAAAATATACGGAGGTCAATTAGCTATTTCCGGTAACATTATTGTACGTCAGCGTGGTACTAAACACCACCCGGGCTTAAACGTAGGTATTGGTAAAGACCACACCTTGTTTGCCCTTGTTGATGGTACTGTTGAGTTCCGTAAAAAAGCAGAAGGCAAATCGTTTGTATCGGTTGTTCCTTTTGCAGAGGCACAGGCATAAGGCATTACAATTTTTTTTATTTCTCCCAGCCTTGTAAAAGGGTGGGAGTTTTTTTTTGCGTGGCAACAAGGGGGTATAAAAAAAGTCCCCCAAGCAATAAACTGCCGGAGGACTATACAAGCACCAGTGGAAACCTATTAAACCACTAATGCTTATTATTGTATAAACTAGCTGCTATACCACCTATTAAGGCAAAATATAATGAGCTGTTTAAAGGGTTTCCGCTAATAGAGCATCCGTTTTCACAACCAGTTAAATACCAATAAAGGTATCCACCAATGGCTCCTACTGATATACCAACAAGATAATACCAATTTTGTTTCCAAAATTTGCGAATCATTCTACTTTATTTTAGCATTTAGCACATTCCATGGACCACCATTGTAAGCCTGGATGCCATTTTGCTTAAGTATACCAGCGGCCATGCCACTGCGTGCTCCGCTGCGGCAGCAGGTAATAATGGGTTTTCCTGTTTTTTTAAGTTTTTCTACCTGAGTGGCAATTTTATCTACCGGAATATTTTGTGAACCTTTAATATGGCCACCGCCAAACTCGCCTGGAGTGCGAACGTCAATTATCAACGCGCCCTGCTGAACAAGGGCTTTAAAGTCGGCACCGGGGCCAAACAGCTTTTTAATAAAACTAAACATGGGCGTTAATTTTTACGAAATAAACATCAGATATACCTCCGCCGTTGTAAGCCTCTATACCTTGCTGGTTTAGCCACATAGTAGCCTGAGCACTACGCGCACCGCTGCGGCAATAGCAAACAATTGGGGTGTTTAGGTTTTTAACCTCGTCAAGCCTAAAAGGCAATTCGTTTAGCGGTATTGTAACCGCACCCTCTATAATACCAGCCGCGCATTCTTCGGGGGTACGTACATCCAACAGAGTGGTTGCAGGGTTTTTTATTAGTTGGTTGATATCCATACTTGCATTTTTTTTAGCAAAAGTATGGAGGTTAACAATGCTACACAGTAACCAATATCACACTACGCAAACAGTAACGGCTGCAGTTCAATAGCATTTCGGCCCAATACTACAAGGCCTTTATTTTCCATTTGTTTTAACAAGCGCGATACAGCCTCTCGTGTAGAGCCCAACTCTACTGCTATTTGCTGGTGTGTAGTTTCTATTCGTTTGGTTTTAAGCGCTACCGATTGCTTTTTAAGGTAGTCGGCAATGCGTTGGTCCAGTTTAGAAAACGCAATACTATCCAGTGTTTGCAATAACTCATCAAAGCGAGCCTGGTAAGTGTTAAGCATAAATACATTCCAGCTACGGAACCTTCCGGCCCAGTCTTCTATAAGATTAACAGGCAATGCCAAAAACTCGCAATCTTCTTCGGCCACGGCCTTAACCTCGCTGGCTTTATGACCCATGCAACAGGTTAACGACAAGGCGCAGGTTTGGCCCATACCCAGGTGATAAAGGTAAACCTCGCTTCCATTTGGCTCAACACGCATTATTTTGATAGACCCAAATACAATTAGGGGGACAAAGCGTATGGTGCTGCCTGGTTCAATTATCACATCGCCTGCATTACAGGTGCGCAGCTGTGCTTTTTCTGCAATTTCAGCTATCAGGCCATCTTCAGCAAAAGCCGGAAACCGGCGCTTTAAAACCTCTTCTATCAACATACCACAAATATAGGAATAATAGGGGTGTTAATTCACCTTATCGCCCCGCAGGGTGCGGAAACGTTTACGGGCTTCTACTACATATACGCTGCCAGGAAAATCAGTCATCAGCTTTTGGTAAGCGTCCATAGCCTTGGTATTATCCAGCAGGTTGAACTGGTAGATAGATGCGAGTCTGAACAGGGAATCGTCGCCCAACAACTCTTCGGCGTACTTGGTAACCACCTCGTTATAAAAATCTGCAGCTTTGGCAAAGTTGCCTGTACGGTAGGCTATGTTGGCCTTACGGTAGATGATATCATCAGCCAAATCGTTTTCAGGAAACACAACCGAAACGCTATCTAACACGGCTTGCGAGTCGGTAAAGCGGTTTTGGAAGTACAGTAAATCGGCACGAGAGAACATCTCCAGCGGGGTAGTCAATGAATCTGACCCTATGTTAGATGATATAAACAGCGATAGGTCCATTGCATCATTCGATATAAACTTAGCCGTAGCCGCCTTTAATACATCCAGCTGCGCCTTAGCCCATTGGAAATCGCCCTTATAATAATACAACCTGGAGTTACGGAACTTGGCCTCCTGCCCTATCGCATCGTTTTTGTATGCCTTTTCTACCTGAGAGTATAGTAGGCTTGCCTCCCATACATCGCCTTGCAATAACATGATGTCTCCCAGCTCCAGCTTACATTCAGCTGTAGTTTTATCTCTAAAGGTGGGTATTTTAATAGCCTCGTCAAGCAAAGCAGCAGCAGTGTCGGTTTTGTTTAAATAGAATGCCTGCAGATGAGCCATATTCAGCATCAAATCTAACGTGCCGTTATTCTTGCCTAGTTCGGTAAGCGCCTGCTTATAGTTGGTTTCTAACTGTGTAAGGTCGGCAGGGGTATAGTTATATGTTTTGGTAATTTTTTTATACTGAACATCGAGCATATTCAGCCTTGCCTGCACATAGTTTGGCGCTGTAGTGCCTTTGTCTACCACGTATTGATAGGCACGGGCAGCAGCATCGTAATTATCATTAGTGGCGCATACATCGCCCAGCTCCATCAGGCGGAAACCATCTTCCCTAAAGCGCTTATCCAATGCTTTAGCCTGAACAATAGCAGCATCAAACTCTTTTAGCTGCATGTGCAGCCATATCAGTAATTCAGGAAAAACAATTTTATCTGGCGTTTTTGTTATCTCAGCCAAAATCAGCCCTTTCAGTTGCTTACCTTTGTCGCCGGTGGCATCAGCAGCAATAATATCCAGCATGTCTACCTGCACATCAGGGCGTTTTTCGGGGCTTTCCTTTAAATAGTCAAGGTACTCCTTAAACATATCGGCCGTATTGTTCTGCGCCTTGTAAATGGTAGCCATTTCTATATGAAAACCATAAAACCCTTTCAGGTTTTCGCGACCCTGCTTAAGGGTATTAAGCGCATACGGAACCTGCTCGCGGTTTATAAAGGCATTGGCCAGGTCAACATAATAGCCCTGATTGGTAGTTTTGGTAGTTTTTATAAGATTCTCCCAGTACTTTTTAGCCTTATCGGCATCGCCACTTTTATCGTACACGTAACCAAGGTCTACCAGGTAGCCCGGCTCGGCAGCGTAGCGTTTTATCTGCTTGTTTACCAGCTTTTCGCTCTTTTTAAAATCTTTAAGTTGCAGGTAGCAGGCAAACAGGTAGTTGTAATAATACCTGTTGGGGGTTTTGTCAAATAGCTTTTCGTACTGGTCGGCGGCTTTGTCAAACTCACCATTAAGGTAGTAATGTGCGGCAAGCTCTTCTACCTTGCCACCAGGTAGCGGGGCTACCGTATCTGTTGCCGAGGTGCCATCTGCAGGCACAGGGGGTTGCGCCATGCCTATAGCCGCCATAAGCAGCCAACATGTACAAAACACTGTCCTGAGGTAACTACGCTTCATACTTTCCTAATAATAAATAAAGGCCTATACCAAAAGCAGCGAGTGTTAAAATTAACACAAACACCTTGGTTGTGGTGGTGTTGTTTAACTGTATAGAGGTGCTTATGGTTTCGTTTTTACGCAGCAACTGGGCTACTTTAGTCATATTATAATCGGTTAGTTTAGCCTGCTGGTTTGCACCCAGGTAAACGGGCTTAAACTCTACGTTGTCTTTATTAATGGCAGCCTCAATAACAGCATCTGTTGGTAAATCGCCCAGGCCGGTAGCTACAAAGGTTATGTTACCCTCTTTTTGGTAAAAAAACGGTAGCTTTTCATTCAAGCCCAAATCGCCCGACACGAAGAAGAACTCCTTATCGGTGTGGGGTTTAAGCTTGTTAAGGTCTATTAAAGCCGCGCCCTGGTGCATTTCGGGGCTGTTGGTTAGCTGAACCAAATCGGCAAACACGGGGTTGCCCGTAGCCCATATAAGGCGGTGCGACAGGATGAAGATATTATTTACACCAGTATTGTTGATGTAGTCGTTCAACTGCTTATCCCAAAAAACCTTCTGTTCCTTATTGCCCCAGTCTTCGCTATTCAAAATAATAAATGCAGTGCCGGGCCCCTCGATAATGTAGTAAGGAAAACCCAGGGTCATTTGGGTGGTGATAGGGTCTTGCCACTCGTGGTTGCCTATAACAGTAAAAATGGGTGCATCAATACGGTCAGTTAAATCGGTAAACACGCCATAGTTATCCAGATTAGGGGTGCGCACGGCATCGCCCAGCGAGAAAAACAGGGCGGCCTTTTCCATATTGATTTTGTTAAACGCGGTGCCGAAATTGGCATAGGGTTTTGCCGCTTCGTTTTGGCTACCATATAGGTGGCCGCCAAAAATAACTTTATAGGGGTATTTTATCGAGTCGGGAGAAAATATTTTCTGGTTAAGCTCAGACACAAAGGTATACTGAGCCTTACTTACTATAAAAACCAGCAACAGCAGGCTTATACTTAGGTACTTTTTCATTTGCTAATATTAACTACCGAACCCTTGTCGGTAGCAGATTGTTTGGTACAGTTTACAAACTTTATGCCGCTTGCATCAACTTTTGCATAGCCAAATTCGGGCTTTTTACGATACAAATTTAGCCCTGTTTGGCAATTTGTTAACGTGCTATTGCTGATTTTAGCGTACGATAAGTCTTTTATTCCCACACCGCTGGTTGCGTCAGTTACTTTTAAGCCTGCAATGGTGGCGGTAGACCCTTCGCCCACCGATATACCTTTATCACCCGCATTGGTTACCGTGCAGTTAATAAACTCTACCGTACTACCCGATATATCGAACCCATCATTCTTGCAATTTTCTACACGGCAGTTTATTATTTTGCCCGTGCAAAAGTCAGCATCGAAGGCATCGCTGCTGCAATTGCGAAAGGTGCAGTTGCGTAGCTCGAAATTGCAACGGATAAGGTTTAGCACATCTTCCGACTGTATGTTCTCAAACTGGCAATCCTCTATTATAACCTTACCGCCATAGAAAGTAAAAGAGCCGGTAATGTTGCGGCCTTTTAATAATTTACCGCCTCCAACTACATTTTTAAACTGTA
>CAMBQF010000054.1 GCA_945869825.1 Chitinophaga pinensis
GGCAATTCTCCAGTTAAGCTGAAGGCTTTCACCACTGACTTACAAGTCCGCCTGCGGACCCTTTAAACCCAATAAATCCGGATAACGCTTGCACCCTCCGTATTACCGCGGCTGCTGGCACGGAGTTAGCCGATCCTTATTCTTACGGTACCATCAGCCCTCTACACGTAGAGGGGTTTTTTCCCGTATAAAAGCAGTTTACAACCCATAGGGCCTTCATCCTTCACGCGGCATGGCTGGGTCAGAGTTGCCTCCATTGCCCAATATTCCTTACTGCTGCCTCCCGTAGGAGTCTGGTCCGTGTCTCAGTACCAGTGTGGGGGATCATCCTCTCAGAACCCCTAGACATCGTAGTCTTGGTGAGCCGTTACCTCACCAACAAACTAATGTCACGCATGCCCATCCATAACCGCCTGAGCTTTAATATCAGAAAGATGCCAATCCGATATGTTATGGGGTATTAATCCGAATTTCTCCGGGCTATCCCCCAGTTATGGGTAGGTTGCATACGCGTTACGCACCCGTGCGCCACTCGCCGGCATGTATTGCTACACCCGCTGCCGTTCGACTTGCATGTATTAGGCCTGCCGCTAGCGTTCATCCTGAGCCAGGATCAAACTCTCCGTTGTAGTTTGAATTGTTAATCCTGAACTGATTTTGTTCTAGGAAATAGTGTTGTTGTCACTACCTCTTTTATTTTGGAATTGACCGCGAGGTCATTAATATTCCAGGGTCGCTTGCTATTTCTATTTAGCCTTCTTCAATATTTTCAAAGAACTGTTGTAATCTTTTAAAATTCCCGTTCGTTTCGGGGGTGCAAATGTACAACCCTTTTTCGAATCACCAAATCTTTTTTGAAAATTTTTTAAACTTTTTTTAAAGCTTGTTTTCGCGATTTTTTCGGGGCTGCAAATGTACAACCTTTTCTTAACCTTCCAAACTATTTTTTCAAATATTTTACAAACTTTTAAAAGAACTTTTCTCGATTTTTTCGGGGATGCAAATGTACAACCTTTTTTAAATCTACCAAATTTTTTAAAAAATTTATTTTTAAGATTTTAAACAGTGTTACAAAGAACGTGTGTGATTGGGGGTGCAAAGATAGATAAGTTTTTATCAATCCAAACTCTTGTAGCAATATTTTTATAATAATAAGATTAACTACTTGATTATCAATAATATAAGTTTGTACACAAACTCAAATTTATTGCATATACTGTAATAATGATTGTATATACACGTATTGAAACGATTATTAGTAGTGTAAATAACCTAATATAAAACCCTAAAAAGAGGAGTTAAGTTCTTAATATTTTGTATTGAGTACCTGAAATTGGTTTTGTAATAAACAAAAAAGAGGCTAAAGCTTCTAATTGAAGCGCTTTACACTTAATATAGAATGCAAAAAATGCATATTGGGGATATGCATGAAGTGATTTTTTTTATTTTTTGCTGCATACATATTGGCATGGAAGCATCCAAAATAGAGTTTGATTCTTCAACTTATTTAATCATACCTATTATTAACGTGTAACATATTAGCAATTAAGTAACTTCTCAGGATTAAAGTATCCAATGAATAGGATGTATTTTTAAATACAGCCTTCCTGAATAATATATCAAAGACGCGATTTAGCCAAAGAAATATCTATATCAATTCAGATGGTTCAACCGTATACTATATTATATAGTATAGTATGGCTAATTTATAAACAGACATATGTATAAGAGTAAAATAAGAAATGAGATAATATTATAATATATGTATAGATGAAACGCACTGAACTGAATACTATATTATATAGTATAGTTAATTCGAAATCAAGACACATATAGATAAAATCAGTAAACCTGATACTATATTCAATAATAGTGCTGGGTAAGCTAAGCTAATGTTGAAGCTCTATGTTGAATAACCTACAGCCTAAAATATGATCTGAGATGAGAGCCAACAACAACCCAACGAGAATTAACTGTATTGCTTATGGCCATGGTGACGAAACCTACAAGCGATTCTAAAGGGGTTGAAACTTGCTCTCATTTGAAAAGCCATGATATTTTGCTGTTAAGTGAATGGATAAAAGCAAAAAGTCTCCCCGCGGTTAAGCGCCGGGAGACTTTTAATATCCTATATAAGTATACTTTATATATACTATAAATTACTAATTGTTGCCAAGGTACACCTTTTGGCTTTCTACTTTATCACCACTAACTACCTGTATAATGTAGTAGCCTGGAACAATGCCGGCAATGTTAAGCTCTTGGCGGCCTTTTAATGTAGACACTCCTGTTACGCTTTCTACACGTTGGCCAAGGGCGTTGTACATAAATATGTCGGCCTTGTTACCACCCCAGTTGTTAAACTGAACCACTACCCTATCGCCCTGGCCAAATATGGTTAGGTTAGATACGGTGTTGTTGTTTATACCCACAGTACTTACATACACTATTTGCGATTGTGTTTCAGAACAAGAGTCGTTGGTGGCGGTAAAGGTTACCAAGTAATCACCAAAGTCATCATAGGTGTGCTGCTGTGTTAGCGAACCCTGGGCGGTGTTGCCATCGCCAAAGTTCCAGCTGTAGTTGGTAGCGTTGGTAGCAGTACCGGTAAAATTAACTTCTTCGCCAATCAACACTGTAGTGTCTGAAACTGCCAGGGTAGATACAATAGGAACACCGTTACTGTTTACGGTAATAAACTCTTGCGCTGTATAGTCGCCACGCACAAGCGTAATGATATACTCTTGCGGGGCAAGGTTACCCACGGTAATAGCACCGCTATAATTATTGCCCTGCGCATAGGTAGTATTATTGTTATCAGCAACTATGTAGCTATCCCAAACGGTAGTGCCGTTTTGTGTAAATGTTATAGAACCTGTTGCATTATCGCAATCCTGATTTACAACATTGGCAATAACACCTGGTTGAAAATGCAGGATAAAACGGTTGAAGGTATCTGTAGCTAACGAGCTGAAGGTATAAGTACCCTGTGCCCTAACATCAACAATACTATCAGTAAACAAATCTTCAAGGGTGATAAAGGCTGATTGGGGGAAAGTTGCAACCTCATTAAAAGTTAATGTAAATGTACCATTAGCGCCTGGGTTTAATCCCATAGGCACATCAACAGAGCCGGTAAGTAATGGCAGTGAATTAATACCGATAAACTCCTCGCCTATTTTAGTAAACAACGTGGGCTGGCCAAGTGAGCTAAACCATTTATAAGCATCATACTGGTCAATTTCTGGTGTTGCACCGTCTAAAAAGTTGATATCTGTTTGGTCACCAAAGCCATTACCTTCTAGTGTAACATTTAAGCGGTCTTCAACAATAGCTTTGCTTTCAAAACACGATGTTAAACCAGATGTACCATAGCATCGACTTAATACCCCCGCAAGAGTAGTACACGGGTTACCTAAAGTTAACGAAAATGAAGGAGGAGAGACATCTGTGCTTTTTGTGTTACCTGCTGTATAATGATAAGTTGCTATTGCATCTACATTCACAACAAACACAATCGTTAAGGCAAATAATATTACTAATTTTTTAAAACTATTTTTCATATTGATAGAATAACCGTTATCCTTACACTACATTATTTTAAGCAATCCCACAAATATATGTACATTGTTGTTAAACTAACACACAAGGTAAGATTTAATTAAATTCTGTAATCAAATAATCAATAAGTTGCCGTTTAATCTTTACAAAATATCGTACATTGAACAAAAAATAAACTATAATGTTTGTAATTGTTTAGTAGTTTGATTATGTTTGTCAGTACCATCTATTCAGTTAAACAATTTAAATGTGCAGGTATTGCATGAATCACTTGAACAAAGCTGTTTCATATACCTTTAATAAGTATCTCCTTGGGGTTTTATTTATTTGTTTGTCAGGTTTTTACGCCCAGGCCCAATGCCCCAATGCCGATTTTGAAACCGGCACTTTCGCCAACTGGCAAGGCCGCACCGGCAGCTGCTGCCCCATAAACACCCCCACCAATGGTATAGTAGCAGGCAGGCATACTATTATGACAGGTGCAGGAATAGACCCCAACAGTTGCGGCGGTATACCTGTTGTAGCTCCGGGAAGCACCTTTTCGGCCCGTTTGGGCAACGCAGGCTCAGGCTCTCAAGCCGAGCGTTTAATATACAACTTTAATGTTACACCCCAAAGTAACCTTATTATATATAAGTATGCCGTAGTTATGGAAAGCCCCGGCGACCATAGCGCGGCAGAGCAGCCCCGCTTTGAGGTTCGCGTACGCGACCAAAACGGTAACACCATACCTTGTACCTTTTACCAGATAGCGGCAGGTGGCAACAACCCTACCCCGGGTTTTAACAACTGTGGTAGTTGGCGCTACAAACCCTGGACCACCGTAGGGGTAGACGTAACAGCCTACATTGGTCAAAACGTATCGGTAGACTTTGCCACCGGCGATTGCTCTTTAGGCGCCCACGCGGGTTATGCCTATATTGACGCGGCCTGTGCCCCACTACAAATTGATGCCCGCTACTGCCTTGGCAACAACCAGGCGCAGCTTGATGCTCCGGTTGGTTTTTCATCGTACCTGTGGAGCACCGGGCAAACAACCCCCTCTATTACAATAAACAACCCTGTACAAGGTCAGCAGGTATCGTGCACCATAACATCGGTTACCGGTTGTCAGGCTACCCTAACGGCCACCTTAAACCCCACAAACCCTAACCCTGCCTTTGCTATTGTAAGCAACTGCATGGGCAATGCTACATTTGACAACAACAGTACCGTAGTAAACGGAACTACAAGCGGCTACAGCTGGAACTTTGGCGACGGTAGCCCTGCAGATACTACTACCAACCCTGTGCACGTTTACAATGCCCCGGGCACTTATACCGTTACTCTTACCCAAACTACTGATATTGGGTGTACTGATGTAACAAGCCAGCAGGTGCAAATTGCGGCATCGCCGGTGGCAACTTTTGCCACCAACAATGCCTGCGATGGGCAAACGGTTACCCTTACCGACCAAAGCACCATGGCAATGGGTACCATTAACCAATGGAACTGGAACCTTGGCAACGGAGTTACCCTAAATACCCAAAACGGCAACTATGTTTACCCCGATACGGGTACATATACTATACAGCTAATAGTGTCTGAAAACGGTCAGTGCCCCGATACCACCACCCGAACAGTGGTAATAAAAGAAAATCCTGTAGCGGCATTTTCTACTACAGAGGTTTGCCAAGGCTTACCAAACGCGTTTACTAACACCAGCACTACTTACTGGGGCAACATAACCTATAACTGGAACTTTGGCCAAAACGGCGCTACATCAGCCATACAGGCGCCCAGCTACACCTATACCGCACCTGGCACTTTTAATGCTCAGCTAATTGTAACACAAACCAACCCTACCCACACCTGCAGCGATACGCTGGTAGTACCTGTGGATGTGTTTGCAGTGCCGGTGGCCGCATTTACAACACCACAGTATTATTGCCTTGGTGAGCCTACGGTGTTTTCCAACAACAGCAGCGTTAACCCTAACGAGCCGTTAATATATGCATGGAACTTTGGCGATAACACAGCTTCGGCCAGCCAGTCTCCAACACATACTTATGCAAACTTTGGCACCTTTACCAGCCAACTTATTGTTAGTACGGCCAATAACTGCGCCGACACTACCACCCTTGACCAATACATTTATGCTATACCGGTGGCAGGGCTTACGCCTGACGTAACATCAGGCTGCGAACCTATAACCGTAAACTACACCGGGCAAAGCACCATAGCATCGGGCAACATACTAAGCTGGAACTGGAATTTGGGCGATAACACATCGGCCAATATACAAAACCCAACCGGCACGTATACTAACGGCAATTATAACGTAAGTGTAGTAGTAGAAGGTGGCGATGCTAACCACGCATGCTACGATACTGCCAACTTTGTACTCGATATTTATGCAGTACCCCTGGCTGCATTTACATCAGACCAATACCTATGCTTAGGCCTGTCTACAGATTTTACTAACCAGTCTACAATATCTACCAACGAGCAGCTTGTTTACAGCTGGGATTTTGGCGATAACACCACATCGGCCCTTACCGACCCAAGCCATACCTATGGCAACTACGGTGCTTTTACCGCCCAGCTTATTGTTAGCACGCTTAAAGCCTGTGCCGACACTGCCACCGCAATACAAAACATTTACGCTATACCCACCGCGGGTATAGTACCTGATAATGCCACAGGCTGCGAACCACTTACCGTAAACTTTACAGGCCAGGGCAATGTTGCATCGGGCGTTGTTACGGCTTACGCCTGGGATTTGGGCAACAACACTACATCGGCCCTGCAAAACCCCACAACATTATACCCAACGGCTAACACATACAATGTAAGTCTTGTAGTTGAAGCAGGCGACCTAAACAACTATTGCTACGACACAGCGACTACCGTTATTACGGTGTATCCTTTGCCGGTGGCAGACTTTAGCACGGTGAATGCCTGCCTTGGCGACCAGGTTCAGTTTAACAACCTTTCTACCGTATCATCGGGTATAATTCAACTATACGCCTGGGATTTTGGCGATAACCTGGGCACATCTATACAAGCCAACCCAGCCTACCTTTATGGTACCGAAGGGCAATATACCATTGGGCTGACAGTAACTACAGACCAGGGCTGTGTGCACGATACAACCCGTACATTGGATATTTATCCGCCACCTGTAATTGATTTTGCTGCAGATCTAATATCGGGGTGCGCGCCACTTGTGGTTAATTTTAGCGACCTTACCTTACTTAACAGCGGCAACATAGCAGCCTGGCGGTGGGATTTTGGCGATGGAAACCAATCGACCCAACAAAACCCAACCCATTCTTATGACTCTGCAGGTGTTTACACTGTAAGCCTTCAGGTAACAACCAACTTTGGCTGTACTGATATATTTACCATTACTGATATGATAACGGTTTGGCCTAACCCTGTAGCGGCATTCAATGCCCAGCCAAACCCCACTACCGAGTTTAACCCTATTATTAACTTTGACGACCAATCATTGGGCAGCCCTACCTTGTGGAACTGGAATTTTGGCAACGGCGACAGCGCTAACGCACAAAACCCGCGTTTTATTTACGACTCGCCGGGCACTTACACGGTATTGCTGTATGTTGAGAACCAGTATGGCTGCTCTGACACTACCAGTGGCGAGATTATTATATCGCCCGAATACACCTTTTATATACCAAATGCTTTTACCCCTAACGGCGATGGCATAAACGATCAGTTTGGCGGCGCGGGTACCAACATTAAAGAATACGAAATGTATATTTTTAACCGTTGGGGCGAGAAAATATTTACCACCTTTGACATGAATAATAAATGGGAAGGATACCTTGGTAAAGAAAAGGTACAGGACGAAGTGTATGTATACCTTGTGATAATTAAAGACATTTTTGACCAACCGCATAAATACCGCGGCACCGTTACCATGATTAGGTAGGTAAGCGTTCTTTGGGGGTTTCCCCAACTATTTAAATTCTTTTAACCAATAATAAAACTACTTTATATAAAGAAATAAGGTGAATACATTATAACAGGTTTTGAGGTTTTTAAAGACAAGGGATATTTAACATAAACAACCCGACAGAGGCCATGGCACCTTTACCAAGTATAGTTGAAGGTACGGCTGCAATAGTCAAAATAAAAGAGGCTAATACGAGTGTATCAAAGTCCGAATTTTTAGGTTTAGCATTTCAAAGAAAAAAGGCGGCCCGCAACTGCAAAGTTGCGGGCCGTAGTATTTTAAACCGTTTACGGCCTATTGGGTAAAGCCCAACTGGCTGGTAAATCGGCCGTTTAATAACGAGTCTAACGATTGTGGGGCCAGGGTAATATTTTGTATTGTTTTGTTATAGCGGCAAGAGAAAATACCCAAACCATTGGTAATATTGGTATACTCTGGTTTTTCCTGCTGCAGGGTGTTAGATGGTCCATTAACATCTAAATAGGTGCTTAGGTCTTCGCCCCCGGCATAAAAAGTAAACTCTAAGCCGGCAGTTTGGCGCTCTATATTGGCACCTGGCGCGCTAAGGTTGTTAGCCAACAGCTGGAACAAGCCATCGGGGTTTAATGGTATTTGCAGGGTTTCGCCGCCATTAGTATTGCTTGATTTTATGTTGGGAAAGTTCCAGTCTATACTTTTAGCAATAACTTGGCTGGTAACTGTATTAACCTCATTGTATTTAAAACGTATAGACATTGAATACACCAGGGCATTTTTAGCCGATTTGAAAGCAGCCGTAAACTGAAAATTAGTGTTGCCCACAATATTTACCTGCTGGTTGTTTTGCGGGTTAGTAACATTCAGATTATCAATCATCTGGGTTTCTGATGTAATGGTAGTACCCGTTTTGTTATTATTAATAACCAACTTGTACCTGCGTTGCGGGTTTAGGGTAGCTATTGATTTGTAAAGTATGTTAGCATCGCTGGCAAACAGGCCGGTATCTTTAGCAATCTCATTTACGGTGCGGGTAAGAGGAAAAGTATTGGTAAGGGTACTGTTGTTATACTCTTCAAGCTTAACAGTAAGGTCTGCCGCCTGATAGTTAACAGAGTCAGCAATACCAGCCATTAAAAAAGCATTACCCTCGCCCAGGTAAGCCTTGTTGATTTTAATGTAGTGTGCTGTATCATTTTGGTTTAGCAAACCATACACTAAAGTGATGTCCTTATAGTCAGCCATCACATCAAAATCATTTTTACAACCCGCAAAAACAGCGGCAGTGGCCAAAGCAGCCAAAACATACTTTCTCATTTTACAAAGATACTTATTAATTAGTAGCCCCAAAAGGACAAAATATTCAGTTTATCGGAAACCATCTATTCGTAAGAGTATATGGTTAGACCGTTTAACAGTTTAGGTTCAAACCAGGTGCTTTTGGGTGGCATAGTTTTACCTGAACGCGATATGGCATAAAACTGATCTATATGCACAGGATGCAGCACAAAGGCAGCTACAAAGCGGCCACTATCAACCCTACGGGCAACGGCTTCTAACCCTTGCACACCGCTGGTAAAGCCAATGCGCTTATCGGCACGAAGATCGCTGATGTTTAGCACAGGTTTTAATATCAGCTCAGTTAACAGTTCAGCATCCAAGGGGTTGTCTATAACATAAACGTCCCTTAAGGCAGGCAGTAGGTTAAGATAGTACCAGGTTCCGTGCAGGTATACAGTAAACTCGTGCGGGTTGGCCGGTTTTACAGGCTCTGCCCCACTCTTCTTTACCTCAAAAACCTTCTCCAGTTGGGCAATAAAACCCTCTTCGCTATAGCCGTTAAGGTCTTTTACCAAGCGGTTAAACTCAAATAGTCCAAGTTGGTCGTCGGCATAAAGGGCCGCCATAAAACGAGCGTAGTTGGGTAGCTTATTGCTACCGGGGTTATTGGCGGCAAACTCATCGTACAACAAAGCTGACGATGCCAACCTATGGTGCCCATCGGCAACAAAAACCTCATCAAAACCTGCAAATTGAGTGGTAAAAAATTGCTTATCGCTATCACTTTCTAACAACCATAATTGGTGGATTACCCCATCTACCGTAACCTCGCAATAGGGCTGGTGGGTTTGTGTAATATGATTTATGCGGCTTGCTATCTCATCATTATGCGGATAGGTAAGCAGCACAGGCTCGGCATTAATTTTAACCGATCGCAGGTAGTTTTTCAATACTACTTCTTTGCGCTCAATAGTTTGCTCGTGTATTTTTATATGGCCCTTCTTATAATCTTCTACCGATGCACCAACAATAAGCCCCGTAGCAATTTGGGTATCTACCGTTTGGCGGTATATATAATATGCGTCGCCGCCTAAGTGACTGTAAATACCATTGGCTACAAAGTCTAAAAAGCGGGCACGGCTGCGGGCAAAAAGTGCTTCGCTGTTTACATCTGCCTTATCAGCCTCCCTGTAATCGGGCTTAACAATATTAAGAAACGATTGGTGGTTGTGCAGGAGGATTTCGTCCAACTGCTCGTGGGTATAAAAATCAAACGGTTTAGATACCACCTGCTGTGCAAGGTGCTTTGCAGGCAAAAAAGCGCCAAAAGGCTTAATATCCATACCCTTGTTATTTATTACGAAAAAAGGTCAGCACGCGTTGCGCCATCTCTATCCCAATGCGTTGTTGCGCTTCGGCGGTTGATGCGCCAATATGTGGAGAGAATGATATATACTTGTTGCTTAAAATCTCTTCGTTAGGTGTAGGCTCGTTTACAAAAACATCTAAACCGGCAAAAGCAACCTTTCCGGTATCTAAAGCTTCTAAAAGATCTGCCTCGTTTATAACACCGCCACGGGCAGCATTAACAATGCCAACGCCTTGTTTCATTTGGGCAAACTCTTTGCTGCCAATAATTGCTGGCGAACCTTCGATAAACGATACGTGCAGGGTAATGAAGTCGGCTTGCGATAAAAGCGCCTCCAGCGTAATGGTTTTAATAGGTACGGTAACGGTATCGTTGGTTTGCAAAAAGTCGATAACCAAATCGGCCTCTTTTATATATGGGTCGAAGGCTACCACGCGCATGCCGCAGCCTAAGGCTATTTTAGCCACCGCCTGGCCTATGCGGCCAAAGCCGATAACACCCAACGTTTTGCCTTTAAGCTCGGTACCGTTGGAGAAGTTTTTCTTCAACTCGTTAAAATGGGTAGCACCCATGGTAGGCATTTTGCGGTTTAGGCGGTGCAAGCCACGCACTAAGCTAAACAAGTGGGCAAACACCAGTTCGGCAACGCTTTGGCTGCTGCTTTCAGGGGTGTTAACCACGGTTACGCCTTTGCTTTTGGCGTAGTCAATATCAATATTATCCATACCCACACCGGCACGGCCCACTAATTTAAGGCCCGGGCAGGCGTCAATAATATCTTTACGCACCTTGGTTGCGCTGCGCACAATAAGGCCGTTAAACTGCTGTTCGTTAATTACTTTGGCAAGCTCATCTTGTTGCACTTTAAAATCGGCTACCAAAAAGCCAGCTTCTTCTAATAGTTTTTTGCCTTCGGCATCAATGCCATCGTTGGCTAATATCTTTATCATTGTTTTTGTCTCTTTTAACAGGTAACAAAGCTAAGTAAATTAGGTTTCGGGTTACAGGGGGGTAAGGTTAGTTTTTTTAACCTCTTCTAATTAAAAAATTACTGGTGATGGTTTCGTCATAATTTACCCTATTACATATACTTGTTATCCTGACGATAAATGTTTGAATAAAAGCTTGGGAATGTTGTGTGATAGCTGTTAGCCTACGCGCACATACGGTTCATCATAGGTCTAACTACACAATATATATTTAAGGGCCATATTAGCAGCCAACTGGCAGCATATATAACCTACTGTTAAAAAACAGGTAACCTATGTTAACATTGTTTTGCTACCTTTACGGGCTTAAAATTTTTAATATGAAAATGATTAAACTATTGGCTTTGGCTTTACTTCCGTTTGCGGTTAGCGCTCAGGCCCCTGTGCCCACAACGTGGGACATGGCAGGTACTGCCCCACAAGGCTGGTCTACCAGCGGAACAGGCACCTATGCCAGTACAAACTTATGTGTTGTAGCCCCTTCTACCAAATTAGATGGTACTAACGATTACTTACAGATTTTTCTTGCTGATGCCCCTGGCACCGTTACCTATTATATAGGCGGCACATCAACCGGCAACCCTTGGCAAGGTACTTTTAGTGTTCAGGAGTCAGTAAACGGTAGCAACTGGACCGACCTTAAGGTGTATACCACGCAGGCCCCTCTGGCAAATAACGTGTTGGCACAGGAAAGTGTAACGCCTAATCAAGCCAGCCGCTACATCCGTTTCTTTTTTACTACCAAAGTATCAGGCTATAATGTAGCGTTGGATGATGTTAGCATAGCTATTCCGCCAGCAGGCCCACAACAAGAAATTAGCGTTAAATACAACGGCATCAGCTACCCAACAGGTTCTACCGTATATTTTAGTGCCCCAGTAGGAACGCCTACCGCCCTAAACTTTAGTGTAGAAAACCTGGGAACCTTAAACGCCCTTACTGTTACACAGCCTGTTTTCTCTGGCACAAATAGTGGTGATTTTGTGGTAAACAACTTCCCAGCCTCTGTTGCAGCCAGCAGCAACAGCCCTATCAATTTTACCTTTACCCCGGGCGCTGCAGGTACACGTATTGCTCAACTTAGCATACCTAATGATGATGCCAACGAAAACCCATATATACTTAACATTTATGGTGTTGGTGGCACGTATGCGTCTGAGCCAACAGTGCAAGCTTCTAACCTTACCTTCCCAATAAATAAGGCTTACCGTATTAAAGGCCAGTTCTCTAGCGCTAACCCGCCAGTTGATGGTGGTTACCTTGTTTTGCGTAAAGATTTTAGTAGCATAACCGAAGCCCCTGTTGACGGGCAAACTTACCAACGCGGCGACTATATTGGTAGTGCGCAGGTAGTTTCTGTTAGCCAGGCTACCAGCTTTGTGCCTAGCTACATTATAGCTTCTACTGATTATTACTTTGCCGTGTTTGCTTACAACGGCAGCGGTATTTACACCAACTATAAGGAAACAAGCCCACTTACCGGTATGGTTACCACACCGGGAGCTAACGCTGGCAGCTACTACAATGGCATAGATGCAGGCAACACCAGCTTTCCTTCGGCTTTGGGAGCGTTAATAAACAACCACCAGTATACCTTTTACGGTAACTATGATGAGACAATGGTTAACCTTTTCCAGGCCCGCGATACTACTGCAGGCCAACGTGTTATTACCTGCGCTTACACTGGTAACGAATATTTATATACCCCACCGTTTACCTGGGATACCTACAGCCGCGAGCATACTTTTTGCCATGCCTGGATGGCATCTTTCCCTGCAGACTCGCCTGAGAAACCAGAATATAACGACCAGCACAACCTTTACCCTGTAATATTTGCACAGTCTAACCAACCACGTTCAGACAATCCACTTGGTGTTGTTGACTCAGTTCTACAATCGTTTGAAGATGGGAAACTAGGTTACGACAGCCAGTTAAACCTGGTATATGAGCCACGCGATGCCCACAAAGGTCGTGCTGCCCGTGCTTTATTTTACATGCCAACTTGCTACGATGGTATTAACGGCCAGCAATGGGGCTTGCCACAATCGCAAAACGAGTTATTACTAAAACAATGGCACTTTCAGTATCCACCTGATAATTTTGACAAAGCCCGTAATGAGTTTTTAGACTCGCTACAGGAAAACCGCAACCCATTTGTTGATAACCCTAACTGGGTATGCTATATCAACTTCAAAACTATGGAATATATAGCCAACCCAACAGTGCCTTGTATAACTGTTGCTACAGAAGAAAACAAGGCCCCGGAATTTGATATAAATGTATTTCCTGTGCCAACTACAGACCACATTAATGTGCGTGTTGTAGCTGAGAAAACGGAGGATGTAGATATGCTTGTTACCGATTACACAGGCCGTATTATATACAGCCGCAAAGTAACCATGGCTAAAGGCCCAAACCTTTATGATATAAACCTTGGTAACTTTGATGCAGGTATTTACAACCTTACAATCCGCACAAACGCCTCGCTAACTTCGCGCCGTTTGGTGGTAGTTCACTAATATTGCATAAAACATATACGCTACAGGGCCAAAATGCATAATTTTGGCCCTGTTTATATAGTAAAATGGAACAAGATCAACATTGGACATCTATAATAAAGCCCAAAAGCTCCCCTTTTCAATTAAACCTTAAGGAAATTTGGGAATACCGTGATTTGCTTGTACTATTTGTACGCAGAGATATCGTGGCTACTTATAAGCAAACGCTTTTAGGCCCTCTCTGGCTTATCATACAACCCATACTTACATCTGTAGTATATGTGCTGGTATTTAGTGGCTTAGCATCTATTCCCGTAGATAATTCCGACCCCTTTTTATTTTACCTATGTGGCACTACAGCCTGGATATTTTTCTCAGACTGCCTTACCAAAACTTCAAGCACCTTTGTAGGCAACGCATCTATCTTTGGCAAGGTTTACTTCCCCCGCATGGTTGTGCCTCTATCTATCGTATTATCTGCCCTGTTTAAACTAGGTATACAACTGGTTATACTGTTTATTGTAATGGTCAGTATGTATTTTTTTAAACCTGCTGCACAAATACATCCCAACAAGTACATTATACTTTTACCCGTGCTTGTACTTATTATGGGCGGCCTGGGTTTGGGGTTTGGTATATTCATATCATCAGTTACCACAAAATACCGCGATTTCACTTATCTTGTAGGCTTTGGGGTGCAACTGTTAATGTTTGCCACGCCAGTAATTTACCCCTTAAGCGAGGCTAAGAAAAAAGGCGTAGAGTGGTTGGTATCTATCAACCCTATGTCATCTGTTATAGAAACCTTCAGGTATGGTTTATTAGGCAATGGTACATATAACTCAACCCACCTTATTTATAGTTTTGTTTTTATGGTTGTTTTCCTTTTAGCATCCATAGTAATATTCAATAAGGTTGAGAAAAACTTTATGGACACCGTATAACAATTATAGCATGAGCGAAGTAGCGATACGAGTTGAGAATTTATCAAAATTTTACCGTTTAGGTTATGTTGGTGCATCTACCATTAGCGATGATTTGCAACGCTTTTGGCAAATGAACGTTTTAGGGAAACCCGACCCTTTTCTTGACCTTGCGCAAGCAAACGCTCGCGACACCAAAGGTTCTGACTATGTGTGGGCCCTACGAGATGTTAACTTTGATGTACAAAAAGGTGAAGTTTTAGGTATTATTGGTAAAAATGGGGCAGGCAAATCTACCCTGCTGAAAATACTGGCTAAAGTTACAGGCCCTACCACAGGGGCTATAAAAATAAACGGCCGTATAGCCAGCTTGCTAGAGGTTGGTACGGGCTTTCATCCTGAGCTTACAGGAAGAGAGAACATCTTTTTAAACGGTGCTGTATTGGGTATGCGTAAGGCCGAAATTAAGGCCAAGTTTGATGAGATTGTTGATTTTTCAGGCGTTGAACGCTATATTGACACTCCTGTAAAACGATACTCATCGGGCATGTATGTGCGTTTGGCTTTTGCTGTTGCAGCCCACTTAGAGCCTGATATTTTAATTGTTGATGAGGTATTGGCCGTAGGCGATGCAGAATTCCAGAAAAAGTGTATCGGCAAAATCCAAAATGTATCGCGTAACGAGGGACGTACCGTACTTTTTGTTAGCCATAACATGACATCCATTGCCGACTTATGCACCAAATGCCTGTTTATGAAACAGGGGCAGGTGCTTAGTTACGACACTACATCAAAAATTGTAGGCCAATACCTGCAAGACAACCTTAATCTTCTTAACGAGTATAACGATTTGGTATCCGTTCCGCGAGACAACAAAACCTATATGCAGCGCGCCAGGTTGCTTTCAATGGAAATGGTTCAGGATAACTATTTTTGGAAAGATACCCCTGAGTTTCAATTTACTGTTGAAATAATTGACAAAAATATAACCGAGCTGGAGTTTGGTTTTGCTATAAATGGAGCCAACGGCTCTCGCATATTTACCTACGAGTCTGAACAGGCATATCCTTGCCACCAAGGGCAAAGACTGGCCTTTAGGCTTAAGCTTACAGAGCCAACGCTTGTACCATCGCGCTATTATCTGTCATTAGGCATACGCTCTCATGTTAATACCCTTGATGCTATTGAAAATTTCTTAAGCTTTACTATTTTAGATACTGATAAAAACGGCAAACACTTTGGCTTTACACAAGGGCCAGAAATTAGCGGATATGTAGACAGTGCCGTTGATGTAACAGAAATGCATACAAAATAAAGCATGAGTGCCAAACCGTTAGTTTCTGTTTTAATGCCCGCCTACAATTGTGCCGCTTTTATAAAGCAGGCTGTAGACAGCATTATTAACCAAACCTACACAAACTGGGAATTGCTTATTGCTGACGATTGCTCTAAAGACAACACACGTAAAATAGCAGAGGGCTATACCGACCCTCGTATAAAATTCTATCATAACACCCAAAACCTTGGCTACTTACAAACCTGGAATAAACTAGCTGTTTTAGCCAAAGGCGAGTATATTACCTTTCAGGATGCCGATGATTATTGCACCACATACCGCATAGAGTTGTTGCTTAACCACATGCTAGCCAACCCTGCATGCGGGGCTTGTGGCTCTAACTATGTATGGGTTAACGAAGACGGTTTGGAGCTTAAACGGTCAAACTTTTTATTAGATAATAGCAGCATTATTAACGCCATGCCTGCAAAGTTTGAGTTTATAGGCTCGGCTTTAATGATAAAAAAAGAAGTGCTTAGCACCATTGGTTACTACAACTTGTTTTTTGATCGCTTGGGGGGCGAAGATCATTACTGGCTTTACCTTATTGCCGAAAAGTATGAGGTGGCCAACATTCCACAGCACTTATATTTCTATCGCTACAACACACAATCGGTTAGCGGAAACCTGGCAAACAACCCTAAAAAAATTTTTACGGGAGAGTTGATAGAAACCCTTATTAACCAAAGAAAAACCACCGGTACTGATGATTTAGCTGAAGGTAAACAAGAAAAGCTGGAAAACTGGTATATACAAAAAGCTGCACCCTTTTTTAATAATAAAGCGCACCTATACTCTTACCTGGCTAAACGCAGGTTTTACGAGGGGCATAAGCAACAGGCACTGCAACTGGCTTTTATGGCTATTAAACTAATGCCTTTTAATATTAATTATATTAAAGATTATTTTTACTTTTTAAAAAACAAATAAATGAATATTTTGGTTTCTGTAATACTTCCAGCATACAATGCGGGGCTATACATAGCTGAAGCTATTGGAAGTATCTTAAGCCAAACATATACCCAATTTGAGCTTATTATAATTAACGACTATTCTACCGATAATACCGAAGCTGTAATACAATCTTTTACAGACCACCGCATTGTTTACCACAAAAATCCAACAAATAGGGGGCTTATTTACAATCTTAACATAGGTCTTTCATTAGCCAAAGGCAAGTACATTATCCGCATGGATGCTGACGATATTAGTCTGCCTACCCGAATTGAAGAACAGGTATCTTTTATGGAAACTAATCCAACAGTGGGTATTTCAGGCGCCTGGTTTCAATCTTTTGGCAGTTATAACGGGGTAGGCCACTATGAAAAATCTGACAATGAAATTAAACTACAAACACTTTTTCATTGCAGATTTTGCCACCCAACTGTTATTATACGCAAACAGGTAATAGATAGTAACAACCTGCAATATTCAACACAATTCCCCCATGCCGAAGATTATGAATTATGGGCACGGATGGCATTTATTACTCAATTTGCAAACCTGCAAAAGGTGCTCTTAAAATACCGGGTCCATAACAATAATATTACTATTAAACATGCAGGCACACAGCGTATAAATTCTGATAAAGTAATACAATATATATTCAACAAAATCGGGGTTGATATTGAACCTGCCTTAGTACCAATCTGGGTTAAGTTTTGCTACGCCAATTTTAACTTTACTACAAATCAGATAAACCAAATAGAGGTACTTATAGTAAACCTGCTAAAAGCGAACCAAACTGCTGCATATGTTACACAATCTTCTATGGAGATTTTTCTTGCAGAAAAATGGTTCAACCTATGTTATAATAATGTTAAAAATAAAGATGTTCAAAAACTCTTTAATCAAAGTAAAATAAGTGATTTGGTGCCACTATCTAACAAAATGAAATTCTGGTTTAAGGGCTTGATTTAGCAACACAAAAATTCTCTCCCCACTCTTCTCTACTCTCTATCCTAAAATGTTATATTTGCAATTAATTATATCTACACAATGAAAGTATTAATTCTGGCAGGTGGTTACGGTAGTCGTTTAGGCAATATTACCGACTCTATCCCTAAGCCAATGGTTGAAATTGGTGGCAAGCCCATTATTTGGCATATAATGAAAAGCTACGCACACTATGGTTTAACAGAGTTTGTTTTACTTACAGGCTACAAAAGCAACGTAATAAAAAATTACTTTGTAAACTACAACTATTACAACAGCCACTTTACGCTTGATTTAAAAGCACATACATCTGAGTTTTTAACTAATGTTGATGAAGACTGGAAAGTAACCATATTAGACACTGGATTAGAAAACCTGAAAGGCTCGCGCATTAAGCAGTCTGAACCATTTATTGATGATGATATCAACTTAATTACCTATGGTGATGGGGTTTGCGATATTGACATCAATAAATTGATTGAGTTTCACAAATCGCATGGCAAAACCGTTACTATGACGGGTGTTAAGCCACCATCGCGCTTTGGCGAGTTAAATTTGGAAGGCGACCGTGTAGCATCGTTCGAAGAAAAACCACAGGTATCGTCAGCAGGCTATATTAACGGAGGCTATATGGTGTTTAACCGCAGCATGTATGATAAGTTGCTGCTTGACCCTATCTGCGATTTTGAATTTGGCCCGCTGGAAGAACTGGCTAAAATGGGCGAAGTAATGGTATACAAACACGATGGTTTTTGGGAGTGTGTAGATACCGAACGCGACCTTAGCTATTTGAATAAATTGTGGAATACAAATAAAGCCACCTGGAAAAAGTGGTAAATACAACTATGGCAAAAAAAATTGTAGTAACCGGCAACCAAGGTTATATTGGTCCGCACCTTACCCGTTTGTTGCTTGAAAAAGGCTATGAAGTAGTAGGCATAGACAACAACTACTTTAACAAAGATTGCTGGTTTTTTGAACCCGGCCACAACTTTACCCAAATAACTAAAGACGTGCGTAATGTTGAGGCTGCCGATTTAGAAGGCGCTTTTGCTGTATGCCATTTAGCTGCCCTTAGCAACGACCCTATGGGCAACCTGTTTGAGCA
>CAMBQF010000055.1 GCA_945869825.1 Chitinophaga pinensis
CCCTGCCCCTGGTCGGTTATATGCACCACCGCCGACTCTCCGTCAAGCTCGTTGGTTATGGTAACCGTAGTGCCTTGTGCTGAGAATTTAACGGCATTGGTAAGTATGTTATTTACCACCTGCGATATGTGCATTGGGTCGCACTCTAAGCTTAAAACACCATTGTAGGGTTTAAAATCAAACACTATGTTTTTGCGCTGGGCATGCGGGTTTGCAAGGCTTACCTGCTCGCGCATAAACTCAGAAAAGTCAATTTCCTGGTGGTTAAGCTTAAGCTCGCCGGCCTCAATTTTCGATATGTCAAGCAGGTTATCTACCAGACGCAGCAAAAAGGCCGATGATTTATTTATAATAGACAGGTATTCTTTTTGGTCATTATCAATCTTCTCATTTAGCTCATCAATAAGATACTCGCTAAACATTTTGATGTGGCCAAGGGGGCCACGTAAATCGTGGGCGGCAACGCCGAGATAATAGTTCTTTTCAGAGTTGATTTTCTCCAGTTCGGCATTTTTGCGGTTAAGCTCGGCCTGGGTTTCGTAAAGCCTTAAAAAGGCTGCTACCTTGGCACGGGTAAACTCAATATCGAGGGGTTTGTACAGATAATCTACAGCACCGCCCCTAAGGGCTTTAACCACAAATGATATATCCTTGTTTATGGCTGTAACAAATATGATAGGTACATCTTTAGTTTTGTTATTCTCCTTTAAAATTTTGGCTACTTCAAAACCATCCATGCCAGGCATTTGCACATCCAGCAAAATAAGCGATAATGATTCGGTATAAGCAATACGCAATGCTTCGTTGCCGTTTGATGCCGAAATAATCTCGCAGTTATCAGCACCTAACATGCTTTCCAGCGAGAATGTATTCTCCGGTTTATCGTCAACAACCAGTATTTTATGCTTAAACATAGTAATTCAATTAATTATCGTTCCGTTACAAATATAGAAACTAAGGCTATACAGCAACAGCCCTGCTTAAATTTAACCATTTACATATACACTCTATGAGTACCTTTTTGCTTACAGGCTTGGGCAAATAGTCTGAAGCGCCTGCACGTTTGCAAATTTCATCGTCGCCAACCATAGCATTGGCCGTTACTGATATTATAGGCAGATGGGTAAGCTTTAGGTCTTTACGTATCCTCTTCATAGCTTCATACCCATCCATAATAGGCATCATAATATCCATCAGTACAATATCTACATCGGTATGCTCCTGCAACTTATCCAACGCCTCTTGCCCGTTGTTGGCTATCACAATTTTAGGGCTGTAATCATCAAGTATTGATGTTAAGGAGAATATATTACGCATATCATCATCAACTACCAGAATTTTGTAGGCTGCCAGGTTTAATGATGAACCATCGGCAGGTGCCATTTTATCCTCTTCTGTTAACACAACAGCGGGCACAGTGCCTAGCTGCGTTATGGGGTTAGGTATATTATTAACAACCGGCTGTGGTTCGGCCTGTGGCTGTTGTTCTACGTTTAACGGGATAAACAGCCTAAAGGTACTCCCCTTCCCCACGGTACTTTCAAGTGTCATTACGCCGCCCAGCAGGGTTGATAATTCTTTGCTTATTGACAAACCAAGGCCTGTACCACCAAATTTACGGCTGGTAGACCCATCGGCCTGGCGGAACGGCTCAAATATCAGTTGTTGTTTCTCAAGCGGTATACCTATTCCGCTGTCAGATACTTCTAAACAAATAGCCTCTTTACCTTTCAGGCTTTCTTTATTATGGTTGCCCGATGTATCTATAGCTATACGCAGGCTTACTGAGCCTTTAGCCGATGTGAACTTAAATGCGTTTGACAGCAGGTTTTTAATAACCTGAGACAGGCGCATACGGTCTGTTTTTATAATATCGGGGATACTTTTATCCATAGCTACTGTAAAGTGGATGCCTTTATTTACAGCAACCTCGCTAAACAGCATATTAATATCGTTGGCCCAGTCTTTTATATCCACATCCTGCACATCAAGCTCCATGTGTTTAGATTCAATCTTAGATATATCAAGGATATCATTAATAAGCTCCAGCAAATCGTTACCCGATTTTTGGATAACCTTTGCATACTCAACCTGCTTTGCGGTAAGGTTTTGGCCTTTATTCTCGCTTAACAGGTTAGATAGGATTATAACACTGTTTAGCGGCGTACGTAGCTCGTGGCTCATATTAGCCAAAAACTCTGATTTGTACTGGTTAGCCCTTTCCAACTCTTCAGCCTTAACCCTTATCGCTTCGCGGGCAATCTCCAACGACTCGTTCTTAGTCCTAATGGCTTCGTTTTGCACCTCAAGCTCGTGGGCCTTTTCCTGCATTTTTTGGTTTGCCTGGCGCAAAGCATCTTCTTTTACAATAAGCTCAGTATTCAGTTTGCGGGCCTCTTTAAGCAAGTACTCTGTTGTTTGCTTACGTATTATGGTATTGCAGGTTGATGCTGTCATTTCAGCAACATGATTTATCCAGCTGGTTTGCAGGGCAGCAAACGGTTTTAGCGTACCTAATACTAACACGCCAATTAGCTCTCCTTCAAATATTAAAGGTGTATATACCAATTGCCTTGGCTGTGGTTTGCCACCGTTACTTTGTGGCATTGGGGCAAGGTTTATCAGCTGCGGGGTTTTATTTGCGGCCACCTGGCCTAAAACACCTTGGCCTACACCTACCTTTTCTTCTAACAACTCGCTATAGCTAACACTATTAGCTGTTAGTAGTTGCAAATGGGGGTTGGCCGCGTCTTTAGATTCAAACCTGTAAAAAGCGCCTTGCATTGCTCCGGTATATTCTATAACATAAGCCAGCACATTCTCTGTTAGCTTACTTATACTATCATGATTTTTGCGCAGTATTTCGCTAATCTCGTTTAGGCCCTGGTTTGTCCAGTTACGGTCTCTTTCCTCGCCTGTAAACTTGGTAAGGTTAAGCTTCATATCTATAAGCGCAGCACCCAGCTCATCATGCTTACTAAGTGGTGTATGGTCTACATTAAAATTACCCTTACCAATACTATTGGCAAATTCTGTAGTTTGACGCAGGTTGGTTACCAGGTTGTTTACAGAGTTTATCATCTCGCCAATCTCATCATTACGCGGCGATTTATCAATCTCAACCAGCTTGCCCAGCCCAAGCGCATTTATACTGTCTTTAATAGCTATAATAGGCTTTGTAATAATGTTAGACATGTAAAAGCCCAGTATTAAGCTTACTAAAACAAAAAGAGCCAAAACACTAATAACAAGGTTACGCATATAGGCCGACATATCGTCTATAGCATTTTGCAGGTTTACCTTTTGTACTTTTTGGTTATTAATAATCCTGTGTAGTTTTTCAATAATAACGGCGGTTTGGGGCAGTACCACCTCTTCTAAAGAACTCTCTGCATCCAGTTTTTGAAAAGGGTCGTCATAATCGGCAAAGGTTTGCAGCTTTTGGGTAACAAGTTTTTGTTGCAAAACCAGGTCTTCAAAATTTGAAATAGTCGACATTAATGTATCGGCCATAGCTCTGTTAGTCCAGTGCTTAGCCAGGCCCTCCAGCCTTGTTTTCATTGCTGGAAACTGCTCGTTATGCAGTTTTTTAAGTGCAACCTTATCATCAACTTTAGAGCGCAAAAACACCCAATTTGTTGTTAACATTTTCGACTCTACAATCAGCAGCTCAAACTCATCCATTGCTTTTAACGATGGGTCGGCAACTTCTGATATATAATTTGAACTTTCTTTAGCATTGATGAGGATGTTGTAGCAAAACACCGACAGTAGCGCGCACAGCGCTATTAGCGCTGAAAAGCTTAAGAAAATGCGCTGCGAAATACCTAGTTTTAATTTCATTTTCATAACCATGCTGTTTAATCGTTGAATGAAAATTTATAGCGTAGACGCACCATATACTCGCGCGATGGGCCCGGTAGCGGATCGGAAAAAGAGCGGTGTGCCTGAATAAACTGGTAGTTTTGGCCTAGTATATCAAATACCCCCGCACCAATGCTCAACCCGTTCAATACATTTTCATAATTAATGTAAGCAGACAACAGGCAGGTTGGTTTTACCCTGTATAACTGTTCAAGGCTATTGTAGCCATAGCGTTCGCTATATAACACAAACACAGGGTTTATACTAATCTTTTTAGTTATATTAACACTACCGGTTACAGTAACCTTATGTGCCGGAAAAGCCAATGTTAAATTAGGGTTTACCGGTACCCTGTAAATATCAACCCGTTGTTTGTGGGTTTGGTAATACGAGTAGTTTGCGGTAAAATATCCGACTTTGTTTTTCACCCTAAACTCAAACTCTCCTCCACGGGTGCCACTGCGGTCATCATTTACATAGTTTTCAATATCATTTAGCTGGTTAAATACTATGGGGTTTGACACTTTATTATCAAACACATTTATGGTAACAAACATCTTATCTGTTATCTGCATACCCAGTTCAGCTTCTGTTACTGTAACCAATTCGGGTTTTATGAGCGGGTTCACATCTAGGTTTGATATAACTGGTGCCCTGTAGGCCCAGCTATACATAAGCTTAGCATGAAACCTGCCAAATACTTTGGTTAACGCAGCCCGTGGCAATACCACATAGCCAAAACGGTTGTGCTTATCAAGCCTAACACCGGCTGTTATGTTAGCCCATTTGCTTGTATACTGCCCCTGCAAATAGCCTGAAAAGTTGGTGTAAGTAATTTTATTGTTTCCATTTCCAAAACGGTAGTCAGAGTTTAGGCCAAACACCTTGGCATGGTCAGCAAAAAATTCAGCACCTGCGGTTAACTCCAATTTATCTAACGGTTTATAGTTTAGCTGCAACGCCGCCGTATACCTTGATGTGGAGATATTGTAATTATAAGTAGCCGTATCTTTTGTATTGGTATAAAACCACGGCAACTGTTGTTTAAAAGCTATACGGGGTATAAGGCTAAATTTATCGCTTAGCTTATAGTTATACTTTACATTAGCCATGTGCGAGCGGAAAAGATATTGGTTATTAATAAGCGTAGATTGCAATTGATAGCTATCAAAAATATAGTTAGCCTCCAATCCTTTATATTTAATGTTTGTATTGATATGGCTTGGAGATATAGCAGAACTATCGGCATAGTTTACCAGCCCAAGGGTGGGGCTGGTAAACATCCTGTCGCTTTGGTTTACCTGTCCAACCATGGCATTAATTTTAAAGTTGATACCGTTACTAAACTCTTTACCTCCGCTAATAGATACGCTGCGCCTGCCAGGTGCTTTACCCATTTGACCATAGGTTATATTGGTAGCTATGCCGTTTGTCTTTTTACCATCGCGGGTAATAATATTAATTACGGCCAACGATGCATTGCCGCCGTAGATAACAGAACCCGGTCCGCGGATAATTTCAATCCGCTCAATATTAGTTATAGGGTAATGGCCTGATAGCTGCAACGACCCATACGATGTTTCCATCATATCTATTCCATCAATTTGTAATAGCACCTTAGCTTCTTGCGCCCAAATGCCACGAATACCAATGCCTACAACTCCATCCACATCGTGGGCAAAGTCAAAGCCGGGAACCAGCCTAAGTACATCTATCAAATCACGAGCGCCTGAGTTTCTAATCTCTTCGCCGGTAATAATAGTAACCACTGCGGGTGTTTCTCGCAGGGTTTGCTCGTTTCTTGATGCAACTGTAATTTTAACCTTCATTAGGTCTTCTAACGACAGTACATCATCTTCTAACTTAGCAACAGTATCAATTTGTGCAAATGCACCAACCAATGTTACCAGCCAGAAAATCATAAATAAAAGCACTCTTTTCATACATATAGCTTTTACAATAAATTATATAACTACCGCCAACTTTAGCAGTTCGGTAGCTATTTTCAATCCTTTATTTTCTATTACACCTTTATTAATTTCAAATTTCAGCTTTTCATCTTTTATAAAAAAGCTAATATCAGCACCCTTGCGGGCCAAACCTTCTTTCTCTGTTACCAACAGCGCCTTTGCTGTGTTTACTCTGGGCGCTATAGTATTTATCTGGCTGCTCAACTTTGATGATACAAACACAATATGGGCACTGGCAAAATCGGCGTCACTGTGCATATACTTTATTACAATATTTCGGGTACCTACTTTTTTCCCTGCAAAAAATTGTTTAATAGCATTAGTAGCATTGCTCTCGCCTACTATGGCTATAACAAAATCACCCCCTTTTTTATTCGCAGGCCAATCTATATACTTGGTAAAATGATAAAGGTATTTGGGGTAAAATGTGTAGTCTATATCCTCTTGGGCATTAACCTTAGCTGGGGCAAACAACATTAGCCCTAGTAACAACAAAATCAACCCATACCTTACACAGGTACAGTTTGTAACTATTGATTTTATCTTAACAAACGCCATTGCGTGCTTTTTTATGTTTTTACCCCAAAGGGGTGTTTTTTATTGTTTCAGTTACCCGCCTTTGCTATATTTATAATATCCCTTTAAACAGGGGGCTTTAAATACATTTTGGTGGTATAAGCATGTAGCCTATTTACTAACTACACAATAAGTTAACTACATAAAAAAACTCTGTCAATACACCTGGTATTTAGCACTCAAAAAGGCATAGCAGAAAAAAGGCAGCCTATATAATACAAGCTGCCTTTTTCAATAAATGCTATATTTCTTACATCAAAATACTGATTACGGCTTTTTGCCTCTATATATCAGGTAAATCCCAACTACTATTAAAGGTATGGTAAGGAATAGGCTTGTTTTAGGCGTACCTAGCACAGCTTTAAAAAATTCCATAATGCCTATAACCATTAATAAAAGGCCTAAAATAACAAGCCAAGGCAATTCGGCATGCTTCATATTTACAATCCCTGCCAGTAGGTAACCAAATCGGCCAAACGGTTAGAGTAGCCCATTTCATTATCGTACCAGCCGATAATTTTTACCATTTTGCCTTTTACTGATGTTAGCTCCGAATCGAATATTACAGAGTGTGGATTACCAACAATATCAATAGATACCAGCGGCTCATCAGTATACTCAACAATGCCTTTAAGTGGCCCATCGGCAGCAGCTTTAAAAGCGGCTTTAATCTCATCCTCGGTAGCTGTTTCTTTTAGCAGCACCGTACAGTCTGTTAGCGAGCCATCGGGCACTGGAACTCGGATGCCGCAGCCCCCTAGTTTACCATCCAGGTGGGGGAATATTTTTGTTAATGCCTTGGCAGCTCCGGTTGTGGTGGGTATAATAGATACTGCCGCAGCACGGGCACGACGCAGGTCTTTATGGGGCGAGTCGTGCAGGCGTTGGTCGCCGGTATAAGAGTGTATGGTTGATACTTCGCCAAACTCTACTCCCCAAATATCATCCAGCACCTTAATCATAGGCGCCGCGCAGTTGGTGGTGCACGATGCGTTTGATACTATTTTATCTTCTGCTGATAAAGTAAGGTGGTTTACCCCCATTACTATAGACTTTGTTTCATCCTTTGGCGGGGCCGATATAATTACCTTTTTAGCACCTGCACTGATATGCTTTTGTGCCTTTTCAGTATCTAAGTACAACCCTGTCGATTCAATAACAATATCTACACCCAAAGCACCCCAGGGTAATACCCCGGCATCTTTTTCAGCATAAATAGGAATACTAACACCGTTTACAATTATGTTCTTCTCGTCAGATGTTATGTCCAGGCTGCTTTTGCGGTGTACAGAGTCGTACTTGAGCAGGTGGGCAAGTGTTTTAGGGTCGGTAAGATCATTTATGGCAACAACCTCAACATCATCACGCTCGGCAAATACTTTAAAAACTGTACGGCCAATGCGTCCAAAGCCATTTATGGCTACTCTTATTTTGCTCATAAGAAAAAAAATGCGTCAAATTTAACTATATACCAACTAACAAGTATCGCCGTTCTTGGTTCTTTGTTGGTTGTTGGCAGCACAATTACTGATTTTGGCTAATGTTTTAATAAATACCATCAACTACTAACCACCAACTAACAACTATCGCTTATACTTTCTGGTCCAATATATAATGTAAGGCACCAGTAATACCGTTGGCAGCAACCATGATACAACCATAGGAAGGCCAATATAACGTTCGTTATTAATAACCAAAAAAGCGGTTACTGAGGCAATGTAACCACCTACCATGCCGCCTATATGACCTTCAATCCATATAGTTTTACTTGTAGGCTGTTTAATAAAATTACGAATAGTAGTTATAACCCCACGTATACCTATTATACCAAAAACAAGGCTTACAATACCCATTTGCACAGCTCCTTTAATTATAAGATAGCTGCCAAAAACTACCATGCCAACCATAAAAATGCCTGATACTATATTCAATAACCAATCTACCACAGTAGGTTTTTGCCCCCCATGAAGTTTTTTAAGATATAAAGATCGGTATCCATTGGCTACAAGGTAATAACTGAAAATACTTATAAGAAGTAGGAAAGGAATGTTTTTGATGATAGAAACAGTAAATCCGGTAAGGAAAACCACCGTCATGCCAAAAAAAAATATTTTACCAAACAGCCTGTGGATATTATTACCTTTGGTAACAAACATTGGCACAATGCCACTGATAAGGGATAGTGTTCCGCCAGCAATATGGGCTATCATTAACCAGGGTAAATATTTTTCCATACACAAATATATCTATTTATATTCATAATCAATATCGGCCCAAATACCAACACCAACGGGTATTTTTTCCCAAACAGCCTGGCTGGTTTTACGCGAAAAGCTTTGCCCTTTAAAAAATTTGCTAGAGAAGTATAACTTGCCTTCACCCATATCCTTTAGCCATTCTATTGATATAGCTATAGGCTTGGTAAAGCTAATATCGTACTTAGTCATATCAACCTCTACTACCCCGTTTTTAATTGCTGATTTTATGTATACCGCTTCGGGCAAAATATTATTATCAGGTAGGCCATTTTTAATGGCGTATACATTTACACGAAAAAGTAACGAATCGTAGCTGGATTCAGCCACACTGATAAATACCTTTTTCAAAAAGGCAGGTTTCTTTTTATTGTATTGCAAAACAGTTGCCAGTTCTGAACCCAAATCGTTGCTGGTAAAGCCACCTGTAACAATATCTGTTTCGGTATGCACGCCCAGCTCCATACTTTTAAGGTATTGGGGTTTTACCACTACGATTGCCAGCTGGGTTTGCTTTTGCTTTAGTGGCACTGGTGTAGTACGGCGCCTTAAATCTTCTACACTAAAAATCAAATCATCGTACCCAATGCACGAAAACTTAACTGTATCAGTAACAATAGCCCCTGCTAAATCTATATTAAAAAAGCCATCCTCATTACTAACAGTACCTATCCTTTTATGCAAGACACCTATGTTTACAAAAGGCAAAGCGTTGGTAGTTTTAACATCAACTACCCGCCCGTTATAAACATTATCAACCATTTGCGAATATGCTACTGGCATATTTGCTGCAAATAACATCAACAGTATGGCAAACAATAACTTCATATTACAAGTTTAGCTAAATATATAACTGATATACATCATATTTTATGCCGAATTTGTACCTTTATCTTTGTATTCAAAACAATAACCATGAAAACCATATTAGTTCCTGTCGATTTTTCTAAGTGTTCTAACAACGCTGCCAAATATGCTGTGCAAGTTGCCGATAAGGCTAAAAGTAAGCTAATATTATTACACAGCTACCATATACCGCTTACAATGGCAGAAGTGCCACAGGTAGCAGACCTTACCAGTGAAATAAAAACAGAAGCACACGAACAAATTCGTAAGTTGGCCGTCTCATTAAAAAAGGGGAACCCCGATGTGGTTATTGAAACAGTAGTTATAGCAGGCTTTGCCCACGATGCCATTATTACCGAAACGCAAAAAAACAAAGCCAACTTAATTATAATGGGCACCCGCGGCAAACATGGTTTGCTTGATGAAGTTTTTGGCAGTGTTACATCGGGTGTTATAGCCCATAGCAAAGTGCCTGTGCTTGCAGTACCCGAAGGTTCTAAATTTAAAGGCATATCAAAAATTGCCCTTTCGGTAGACCTTTATCCAAACGCGCGTAAAAATGCCTTAACACCCTTAGTTACCTTTGCAAAAATATTTAATGCTGAAATTTTACTTTACCATATTGTTGAAACCGATATGCTAAACCTTTGGGGCTTTGAAAAAGAAAAAGCACGTATTGAAAAAATGCTTGACGGTTTAAAATACAGCTTTTTTGAAGAAGACACTAACGATGTTACCGGTGGTATAAATAAGTTTGTAGCTAAACACAAAGCAGAGGTTTTATCTGTAATATCGCGCAAGCACAACTTTATTGAGCGTTTATTTTGGCGCAGTATAACCCGCCGCCTGGCACTACACAGCGATTTACCATTTTTAGCCCTGCCTGAATAATATTATTCACCTTTAGTATGAGCATTAAAACTATTGGACTATTAACCTCCGGCGGAGACTCGCCCGGCATGAATGCTTGCATACGAGCCGTAGTGCGTACCGCTATATCTAAAGGGGTTACTGTAAAAGGTGTTAAGTATGGCTACCAGGGCCTTATTGACAATAACATTGGTGATTTAAGTTCTAAAGACGTTTCCAATATTATACAACGGGGTGGCACCATATTAAAAACATCGCGCAGTAAAGAGTTTCCCACCAAAGAGGGGATGCAAAAAGCCCTGAATAATTTAAAAAAGGCGGAGATAGATGCTGTTATTGCCATTGGTGGCGATGGAACATTTCGGGGAGCAAATGAGTTTTCGGCCTTTTCAGGCATACCATTTATAGGCATACCGGGCACTATTGATAACGACCTTGCCGGCACTGATTATACCATTGGGTTTGATACGGCTGTTAACACTGCTTTGGATGCTATTGATAAAATACGAGATACAGCCGACTCGCACGACCGTTTATTCTTTATAGAAGTAATGGGTCGCGATGCCGGTTATATAGCTTTATACAGCGGCCTTGCCGGTGGTGCCGAAGCTTTGGTAATACCCGAAACACCCACAGATATTAACCAGTTGATTGAAACCCTGCGCTGCGGCTGGGCCCGCGAAAAAAGCAGCAAAATAGTGGTTGTGGCCGAGGGAGATGATGCCGGCGGAGCAAATGAAATAGCCATAAAAGTAAAAGAACAGTTTAGCGAGATTGAAACCCGCGTAAGTATTCTAGGCCATATGCAACGCGGCGGAAAACCCACGACTATAGACCGGTTAAACGCAACCCGCATGGGCTACGCTGCCATAAACGCCCTGCTAGCTGGCAAACAAAATGTTATGGTTGGTATAGTAAACAACCAGGTGCTTTATACCCCATTAGCGAATGCAGTAAAGCTACAACCTGATATTGATAACGAATTATTAGAGATGGTAAGAGTTCTATCTGCTTAGGCAGCAACAATCAATGCTACCTAAAGTTAATTTAGCGCTGGATTAACACATATTTAAACTTCTTAACATTGCTGTAACATAGAATTAAACAAGGCGAAACAACAGCAGGGTACCTTTGCATAAATAAAACCCAAAAAATGCAAAAGTATTCACTAATTATTGCAATTGCACTTCTGTTCACCTTTTTCAACCTTAATGCAACCCCATTTCAGGCTGCTCCCAAAGGCAAAGTTTATGGTAAAATAACCGATGCTAAAACAGGCGAACCACTGTTTGGTGTTATAGTAATGGTAGAAGGCTCAGGCACGGGTGTAACTACCGACTTTGAAGGTGCTTATAGTCTTGTTGGCCTTGGCAACGGAACGTATAAAATTAAATTTAAGCTACTATCATACAAAGAGAAGGTTGTTGAAGTTGCCATGAACAGCAGCGAGCCTATCGTTCTTAATGTATCGTTAGAAGATGTATCTACCGACCTTGGCCCTGTTGAAGTAGTTGCCAACTATAAACAAGAAAGTGTTACATCACTACTGGTTGACCAAAAAAAAGCCGTAGCCATATCTGACGGTATATCTGCCGACGCTATAAAACGTACCCCCGATAATAACACCAGCGAGGTTATGAAACGTGTAAGCGGCGCGTCTATCCAGGATAATCGTTTTGCCATTATCCGCGGCCTTAACGACCGATACAATATTGCCTTTTTAAATGGGGCACCGCTACCTAGTACAGAGAGCGACCGCAGGGCGTTTGCTTTTGATATCTTTCCATCAAACATGGTAGATAAACTGGTAATTACGAAAACTGCTACCCCCGACTTGCCTGCCGATTTTGCTGGTGGCGTAATTAACGTAATAACCCGCGATATACCAGAAGAAAATTTTTATACCATAGGCGGTGGTGTTAGCTACAATGCAATAACTACATTTAAAGACCGCGCATACTATCAGGGGGGCAAAACCGATTGGTTAGGCTTTGACGATGGTATAAGGGCACTGCCAGGCAACATTCCCGATGCTCAAACTTATAAAACTGCAACCTCAACTGGCGATTCATCAAAACTATTCTGGAGTAAAGATTTTACAAATAATTGGGCAACCAAGCGCCAAAAATCAGCATCGCCAAACGGCTCGTTTCAGTTTTCTATAGGCCAGAAAATTGCGGGCGAAAATAATCAGCTGGGTATTGTTTTTGCTGCATCGTACAACAACAGCTACCGCTTTAGTAATGCTGTGCGCAACCAGTATGATGTTTTAGATAATAACACCCTGCTACGTGCTTATAACGATAGCTTACACAAGCGCGAAATACTGGGCGGTGTATTGCTAAATATTGGTTATAAAATTGGAGACAATAATAAAATAGCCATAAAAAATATTTACTCAATAAATAGCGAGGACCAATCTGTACTACGCTCTGGCTTAACAAACGTAAACGATACGTTTGCTGTACAACAGGTGCGCAATACTGCATATTGGTATCAACAAAACCAATTAGTGGCTAATCAATTGGTTGGCGAGCATTACGCCTCAAAGATTGGCCTACGCGTAAAATGGACTGGTGGCTACAGCCATGCAGGACGTATTATGCCCGACTTCAGACGCGTATCATATGCCCGCGCCTACGACTTACTAAACCCTGAAAATACCACTGGAGCTTATACCGCCCAAATAGGTAACCAGGTACAGCTGGAGCAGGCCGGACGTTTTTTCTCTACTTTATCAGAAGATCAGTTTAGCGGAACGTATGAATTTAGCCTTCCGTTTAAATTTATGAGTGGTAAAAAACTGGAGACAAACTTTAAAGCCGGTGGGTTTAACCAATATCGCACCAGGTCATTCTCTGCACGCTCTTTTGGTTATGTTTTTAAACCCGGCAGTGGCTTAAACAACTCATACAAACAAGCCTCATTAGATACAATTTTTGACCCAAGCAACTTTATATATAACCGTTTCTTTATTGACGATGCCACAAACCCTACCGATGCCTATGATGCAAACTCTACCCTGCATGCTGGCTTTTTAATGTTTGACCAACGCATTATTGAAAAAGTACGAATTGTATATGGTGTTCGTTTTGAAAACTTTACCCAACGGCTTTTCTCTAAAAACTCTAGTGGCGACCCATTAGAAGTTAATACTACTAAAAACGACTGGTTACCATCATTAAACTTTACATATGAGCTTAATGCTAAGACTAACCTACGCTTTTCGGCTTCAAAAACCATCTCTCGTCCCGAATTTAGAGAGATTGCCCCATTTGCATTTTACGACTTTAACCTTGATGCTGTTGTAGCTGGCAATCCCGACTTGCAACGCGCCTCTATCGGCAATTTTGATGTACGTTATGAATATTACCCAACCGGTGGCGAATTGATATCTGCATCGGTATTCTACAAAACATTTAAAAACCCAATAGAATTAATTAACGAGCCAAACGTAGGTGCAGGTAGCCGTCGTTTTGGCTACTCAAACGCACCGTCTGCACAAAACTATGGTTTTGAATTTGAGATACGTAAAAACTTTGCTTTTATAGACAGTGTAGCTAATACATCTTTCTGGGGCAATGTTTTGTTCTTTGGTAACTTCTCCTATATAGTATCACAAGTAGATTTATCAAACTTTGGCGAAGCAGGTACAGGTAACCGTCCGCTACAAGGCCAGTCACCTTATATAATTAATACAGGCTTACAAATTAATGAGCCTAAAACCAATATTGGCTTTAGCGTATTATTAAACCGTGTTGGCCGTCGTATTGCTTATGTAGGCAATGTACAAATACCAAACATATACGAAAACCCACGTACAATACTAGACTTTCAGATAAGTAAGAAGTTTTATAAAATGCTGGACGTTAAATTTACTTTAGGCGATGTTTTGGCACAAAACCTAATCTTTTTCCAAGACATGGATAACAACAAGAAGTTTGATAGAAAAGGTGATAACGTAATATTTGATTACTCATACGGCTTAAATGCATCTTTTGGTTTAAGTCTGAAGTTTTAAAATAACCACACACTCATCATATATAAGCCCTGCCTAATAAGGCAGGGCTTATATATTTAGTTCATACGCTTAACAATAAAAAAATCTTCTTAACTTAAAATACACATTCTTATGACTTTTTGTTAAAAAAGGCTTAACCTGAACAACACACAGTAGTTGGACTTTTGCATCAACAAATTATATGATAACAAACCCATGAAAAAAATTTTTACACTTATTGCGGCAATCATTACAGCCAATGTAGCTTTTGGTCAGGCCGAAGAAACCCTTAGCGGTAACATTACTGCTAACCGTACCCTAAGCAACGATACTATCTACTTTCTTGATGGTTTTGTTTATGTTAAAAACGGTGCCACACTCACTATTGAGCCAGGCACAATTATTAAAGGTGTATCGGGCAACCGTTCTACACTTATTATTACCCGCGGCTCTAAAATTAATGCCAACGGTACTAAAAACCAACCTATTGTATTTACATCAGACCAGGATGCAGGCAACCGTAACCCAGGCGATTGGGGTGGTATTGTTATTTTAGGTAAAGCTAAAATTAACCGCGCAGCCGACTGTACTACCTGCCCAGGAGCTGCTATTGCCGCTAACGAAGCTGGTGTACAAACTAATATAGAGGGCGACGTTGACAATGCAAGCGGCGACGGCCTTTATGGTGGTACTGATGACACCGACAACTCAGGTACTATGACCTATGTTCGTATAGAATATGCTGGTGTTATTATTACATCAGGTAACGAAATTAACGGCTTTACATTAGGTGCCGTTGGTAGCGGTACTACTATTAACAACATACAGGTTAGCTACGCTAACGATGACTCTTTTGAGTGGTTTGGCGGTACTGTTAGCGCTAAAAATCTTATATCATTAGGTGCTATTGATGATGACTTTGACGTAGATTTTGGTTTTACAGGTAAAATTCAATTTGCTGTTGCCCAGCGCGACTCTAACAATTATGATACTGGCAGCGGCCCTACTACCAATAGCTTTGAAAGCGATAACGATGGTGGCCCAACATATAATAACCCACGCACCGCACCTGTATTTTCTAACGTAACAATAGTTGGTCCATTAGCTAACGGTGTTGCTTTGGCTCAATCAAACTCATTCCAAAATGCGGCTCGTCTTCGCCGTAACTCATTAACCTCTGTATTCAACTCTGTATTTATGGGCTTTCCAACAGGTATATTAGTTGATGGTTCAGGTTCTACCGCTGCTTACTTAGGCGATACCCTTAGGTTGAAAAACAACATATCTGCGGGTGCTACCGTTTCTGACATACGTTCTACCGTAAGTGCCAGCGATGCGTTGGTTAAAACTAAGTTTGAAGGTGTTGATGCTTGCGATACATTAGATGCAACAGCAGGTATTTTAACAGACCCATTTAACTATGGTAACCCTAACTTTTTACCTGCAGCTAATAGCCCTGCTTTAACAGGTGGTTCTTTTACTGATAGCTATGTTAGCGGTAACTTCTTTACTCCAACTACTTTCCGCGGTGCTTTTGGTACTATTAACGGTGTTGTTTTCCAGTGGGATGAGTGCTGGGCTAAATACAATCCACAAACCCAAAATTACACAACTCCTGGTATCAACTACCTTGACGTTGTAGCTAGCTATACATCAGCTTCTGTTCAAAACGTAGCTAACTTTACCAATACTTCATTAAACGCTACTTCTTATGTTTGGAATTTTGGTGATGGCAGCCCAACTGAAACAGGCACAAACCCAAGCCATACTTACCCTAACCAAACGGCTAACTACAATGTAACACTTGTTGCTATTCAGCCTTGTGGTAATGATACCATTACACAACAAGTTCAAATAATAATTCAAGGTGTTAGTGAGTACGCAAACGTTCTAGGTGTTACGGTTTACCCTAACCCAGCCCAAGACCTTGCCAACGTAAACTTTACAATGCCTACAACTGAAAATGTAGCACTTAGCGTTTACGACATTGCCGGTAAAATGGTAAGCAACCAAATGGTTGGTAAACTGGTAGCAGGTAAGCAAAATATTGAGGTAAATACTTCAACTCTTGATGCTGGTATTTACTTTGTACGTATTGCCGCAGGCAACATAAACCAAACCGTACGTATTGCTGTAACTAAATAACTAATAAAGGTTAGTCAATTCAGTTATATATAAAAATCCCCCTGGCAGCTATTGTCAGGGGGATTTTTTATTTTAGTGTTATGAAACTAACAATAAATATGCTTTTGGTTTATTTCTGTTTTATCCTAGCAAGCTGTGGACTTATGGGAACTAAAACCATAAAGCATATTAAAACTGATCATTATACCTTAGACTGGACACAATATTGTGAAATAGAAACCTGCGAACCTCACAATGTTGAAATATCAAATGGAAAAAAAAATTCTTATTTGCCACTGTGATAATGTTTATGGTGTTGACATTATAAAAGAAGATACAATAGTTGTAACGCTTATTTACGATAAGAATTTCTTATTTTATACATGCGCAGTTAAAAGTCCCGCATTGGGTTTACCTGTAAAGGTTAAATATGTTGATGCCGATAGCCTACGTGGTTACTGATTGTTTTTTCACTAATTAAACACTTTAAAGAATGGGCTTCGCTCGGCAATAAGGGGCTTTAAATCGTCAATGCTAATATCCACCTCAATATCGCCTACTACATAAGGGGCTATTTCGTAAGGAGAAAACCAAAGGGTAATGCCCTTTTTACCAATATAAAAAGCTTCGATGCCTTTTAGTTTGATTTTATCTTCAAATAAGCCCCCATCGCTAGCACGTTTTACTTTGTGTGCTTTATTAAAGCTTGCGGTAGCCAAAGCCGATAGTTTAACCAATGCAGGGCCCTGCACCATATCAATCAACTTAAGTTCGCGACCCGAAGTAATATCAAAATAATAGGTATTGGTGCCGTGGTTTGGGTGCGCCCCTCCGGTGTAGCTATAGTAGTTCAAATCTACCCCAAATACTTTTTTATGGTTGTAGATAACTCCAGAATAACCTTCGCTTTCAAAATCGGGCAGGTCTTTGCTAAACTCATCGCGCTCCAAGCCATCACAATCCTTTAACGTAGCCTCCACGTATTTTTTAATAGCATCGTTTATGCTTACCCACTCTGTTTTTTTATCGGGGTTTAAAAGCTGCGGGTATTCAATTTTTGCGTTGCAACGGGCAGCCTTATTCTTTTTGTTCTTCTTTACTATTTCATAGGCAAGGGTATCTGCCCCTGCGTATTTAAGGGCATCAAACACCAACGCTGTTTTGGCAAAAGCAAACGGTGCGGGCTTACCATCGGGCAGGGTTTTCCATATTCCGGTAAACGATTCGTTACCTGCAAAAAGGCCTTTAAATACGCCGCCTTTATCGCCCGTTTTAGAAAACTCGTATACCTCAGCAGAGTCACCTTGCAGCATAGAGCCGCTAAGGCTAACTAAATCTTCGCTACCCTTTTTAAAGTAGCTGCCCGATACAATTTTATTAGCCACATCAAGCTTAACAACAAGGGTATCGCCATTAAGTGTGCCGCTAAATATGCCTCCTGTAACCACGCCTGATTTAGTTTGGGTACTATCGGTGATGTTGGCTTCGCCGATGCTTCCGGTGGGTTCGCCACCGCAGGCAAGTAGAAAAAGTAATGGTATTGAAATGAGTGTTTGTTTCATTGGATAGTTTTATTGTAGGGCTAACACACCCCGTCACAACATAGTTGTCACACCCCTCTCTAGAGGGGATCATTATCTTTTAACTTTTCGTTTTTAGCTTAATCGTACGATTCAAATTTGATGCGTTTACGGTCGTAGCCCATGGCTTCTAACCGCTGGCGTGCTTCTTTAAGCATAGCTGTCCACCCGCAAATATAGAACGTTGCGGGGCGTTTATCGGCAAAAATTTCTTCGTATATGTTGTGCACGTAGCCAGTGGGGCCATGCCAGGTATCGGGCGTTTCGCGCGATAGGACAGGATAGAAGTGAAAATTATCGTGTTGCTCATGCAGTTCCTGCATTTCTTTATGGTAAAGAATATCGCCCTTGTAGCGGTTACCAAAAATCATGTGCATACTCTTATAAGGTATGTTTTGGTTGATTATATACAACGCCATGGAGCGCAGCGGGGCAATGCCCGTACCGGTGCATATAAAGCATATATCATCTTCTATACTATCGGGCAAGGTAAACTTGCCTATGGGTAGCGTTAAGTTGAGTTTAGAGCCCGGTTTTATATAGTCGAATAAATAGCGCGTGCCGGCACCTTCGGGGTTAAGTACTATGCACAGCTCTATGATATTATCAAACGCAGGTGGCGATGCGATAGAATACTCCCTATGCGAATATTTGCCCTCAATGGGCATATCAACAATGGC
>CAMBQF010000056.1 GCA_945869825.1 Chitinophaga pinensis
TTTTAATACAACCGGAGGTTATGCCCAGTTTGCATACCGCTTGCGTTTAGGCAAAGGTGTTTTAGCTTTGGTTTACAAGCAGGTGCTTACCAATACACTGCCGATTGGACTAAAGTTAACGGCCAAGACCCTAACGACCCTGCCTTTTCATCAAACTTCAATAAGATACTACCAAACTTTGGTTTTGGTGTATACTACAACACCGACCGTTGGTACATTGGTGCTTCGGCTCCACGTTTGTTGACAAATAAAATCAACGAACAGTCTGACGAATCTGTACTTACCCGCCACTTTTATTTAACGGCAGGTACTGTTATCGGCATAAGCCCATCAGTTAAATTAAAACCATCGGTATTGTTGCGTGCTGTACAAGGCGGCCCAATGTCGTTTGACGTAAACCTTAACTGTTGGATTATTGACCGTATAGGTATTGGTGCATCGTACCGTTATGGCGATGGTGTATTAGGTATGTTAGAAATACAAGCCTCTCCTCGTTTCCGTATAGGTTATGCATACGATATGGCGTTAACCGATATACGTGGCTACTCATCGGGTACACACGAAGCAATGCTTCGTTACGAGTTTGGTTTTGATAAGAAAAAGGTTATTTCGCCACGTTACTTTTAACGTTACTTAATACTCGATATAAAACAGCAAAAGGGATTAAGACAATGAAACACGCTATAAAATTAATAACAGTTGTTTTGGCCATGCTAACGGTAAACGTAGCAATTGCCCAAACCGCAGCACAAAAACGTGCCGATAAACTTTACGGACAAAACCTATATAAAGAAGCTTCAGTTCTTTACGAACATGTAGTTAAAAAGGACTCTACCAACAAAGTGGCTTATGCAAGCCTTGGCCATTGCTACCGCCAGTTAGGTATGCCTGCCAAAGCAGAGCGCGCTTACTTTAAAGCTTCTTCTTTGGGCGAGCTTTCTCCACAGGAAAATTTCTATTATGCTACCGTATTGGCAGCTAATGGCAAAGAGGGCGAGGCTATGCAGTACTACAAAAAATACTCTGCCGACTATGCCGCCAAATATGATGCTTTGGATTTGTATGCTGACAGCACCTTGTGGAAAGTTAGCAATACATCGGTTAGCACCTCATCTAGCGATATGGGTCCAGCCTGGTATAAAAAAGGTATTGTGTTTTCATCAGCACGCAAAAGCAATTGCGCTTTCCGCCGCACAGATGGTAGCCGTAACAACGCCTTTTACGACTTATACATAGTTGATGATACTAACAACGTTAAAAAGATTACGCCTGAGTACAACAAGTCAGTAAACAAAAAAGGTAAGAAATTGGCAAAATACCGTGCTAACGATGATGATACCTATAATACCAGCAACGATACCCGTACAGTTGGTTATTATGGCGACCCTTTGATATACGACTCATTAAAAGTAAACAAGGAAGATCTTAAGCTGGCTAAAAAAATGAAGGGTATTAACAAACGTTTTAACGACGGCCCTGTATCTTTTTACCCAAGTGGCGACTCGTTAATATTTACCCGCCAGGCAAAGAAACGCTCTAAAAACGGTAAACGTTTTGTACTTGAACTGTATAGCGGCAAATTTGACGGCGAAAAAGTATCAGACGTTAAACCTTTAAACCTAAACAGCGCTGATTACAGCATTGCGCATCCATCATTAAGTGCAGACGGTAAAACCTTATACTTTTCATCGGATATGCCGGGCGGACAAGGTGGTACTGACCTTTACATGTCTAAATGGGATGGCAGCACCTGGGGCACTCCAGTAAACTTAGGTTCTAACTTTAACACTCCCGGTAACGAATCGTTCCCATTTATTAATGGTGACGGCCAGTTCTTTTTTGCCAGCGACGGCCTGCCAGGTTTAGGTGGTTTAGACGTGTTTATGGCCTGGCCAACCGCTGACGGTAGCCAGTTTGAATCGCCAGAGAACTTAGGTTATCCTGCTAACAGTGCTTACGATGATTTTGGTTACATATCAGATAAAGAAAATAAAACAGGTTACTTATCATCAAACCGCCGCCGTGCTGGTTTAGATGATGATTTGTACCGTTTCTTGCACGATATTTCAGTTCGTTTAAATATACTTGTTGTTGAAGAAGTAACTGAAACCCCAATTAACCTTGCACAGGTTAATGTAGACCCAATGCCTGCAGGCCAAACTGCAACTTCTACTAAAGAAGATGGTAAATCAAAATACTACCTGCGTGCTAAAAACGACTATAAAGTAACTATTAGCCGCGATGGTTATGATGTTGTAACTACTGATGTTTCTACCCAGAATGTACGTCCTGGTAAATCTATCGATAAGAAAATCATCCTTAGTAAATACAAGTTTATTGTTGACGGTAGCGTAACTACCCGCAGCACTAACGTAGGAGTACCGGGAGCTACCGTATACTTTAAAAACAAAACCACCGGCGAAATTATTACTGTAGTTGCTAATGAAGCAGGTATTTTTGATTTTAAACTTTCTCCTGAAAGCGATTATATTATTTACGCTGAAAAAGGCGGAATGCGCACTAATGAGGTGAGCATTTCTACCATGGGCAAGAAAGCATCTGAAAACTTCAAAGTTGACTTAGCGTTTGATAAAGAGCTTATGTTAGCTGTTGTTTACTACGACTTTGATAAAACAGAAGTGCGTAAAGACGACTTTAACAAAAAAGAACTTGACGAACTGGTTGCTTTGATGAAAGCAGAGCCTACAATGAAGGTTGTTGCTAAATCGTTTGCTGACTCTCGTGGTGAATCTAAATACAACGATAAACTGGCTTCTAAACGTAGCAATGCCGCTGTTGCCTACCTTGTTAAAAAAGGTATCAAGAAAAACCGCATCATTGCTCAATCGTTTGGTGAGACTAACTTAACCAACCGTTGCTCTGATGGTGTTGAGTGCTCTGAAGAAGAACACCAGGCTAACCGCCGTACCGAGTTTATCCGTGCAGAAGAGGAAGTTGCTCCAGCGGTTGCTCCGGCTACTAACTAATAAGCTTAGTATACACTATATTCAAATCCCCCTTGGTTTACCAAGGGGGATTTTTATTTTAATACTAGTTGAAGATTGTAATTGCCACGGCCTTTATCCCCGATAGCTATCGGGAGTGGATAAGGCACGGGCATATTATGGGCTTTAGCCCCAATTTATATCCTATACTATAAGTACAAACGAAACTAAAATTCTAACTCCAATTGCTGTGGCAATAGCGTAAATGTCTTTCGGTGGTGTTCGCAGGGGCCGTATTGGCGGATAGCATCCCTATGGGCCTTGGTTGGGTAGCCCATGTTGGTATCCCATCGGTAGTGTGGAAACTGCGGGTGTAGGTTGGCCATATACTCATCGCGGTAAGTCTTTGCCAGAATAGATGCTGCTGCTATTGAAAGGTATATGCCATCGCCCTTTATAATGCAATGGTGGGTAATATCGTTGTACTTGGTAAAACGATTACCATCAATCAGTAATGCCTCGGGGCGCTGGCTTAACTGGTCTAATGCCCGGTGCATAGCCAAAAAAGAAGCCCGCAGGATGTTTATCTCATCAATCTCTTGCTGAGATACCACCCCGATGGCGTACATTAGCGCATCGGCCTCTATTTCCTTCCTCAGCTCATTACGTACTTTCTCTGATAATTGTTTACTATCGTTAAGAGTTTTGTTCTTGTACCTAGGCGGAAGGATAACAGCGGCAGCAAAAACGGGGCCTGCTAGGCATCCGCGGCCAGCCTCGTCGCAGCCTGCTTCTACAATACCTTTCGTATGGAAACTCTTTAATGCCAATGCACGGTTATTATCCTACCAAAATTAAAGCATTTAGCCCGTGGGTTTCCACAGCTGTTGATAACATACATGGTGGCATAGAACGCAGGTTATCAGGATGCTTTATCGGCAGGTTTTTCTCGGGCTATAAAGTCTATCCAGCTTTGCAGCTTATTTGGCATGGGTGGCGACTCCTTACTAATACCTAACTCTTTAAACCCCTCATTTGGCTTAATGGGGCCTTTTGTACTGCGCAGCAATCCCGCAACATATGCCTGGGCATGGATTACGTTGTTTACATAAAAAGTATGTTCAAGGTAAAACCGTTGCTCATCCCAATACACCGTTTTGGTAACCAAAGTAACCTTGCTAAATGCCTTTATGGGTTTGCGGTTGGTAATGGTTTCTGAGGCTGTAACAGGCATCCATCCTTTTTTTAAGGCAGCCGTTCTGAACTCAGAATTAAACACAATATTCCAACGGGCCAACCCCATATACAGCGAATAGGTTTGGGTGAACATAATAGACACATCCGTATCTATAAATGGAATAACCCAAAAGCGCAACCTAAACTCATCAAGCAATTTTTTTGATGGGGAAAGGAAGCTTTTCAGCATTACATATATAAACCTGATGCGGTACATAGCCTACTTCTCCAGTATCATGGTAATTCCCTGCCCACCGGCAGCGCATACAGAAATAAACCCGCGGCCCGAACCTTTCTCGTTTATCAGTTTAGACATTGTGGCAATAATACGCCCGCCAGTAGCTGCAAACGGGTGGGCTGTAGCCAGGCTGCTGCCTTTAACGTTCAGCTTGCTTCGGTCTATGCTGCCCAGGGCTTTGTCAAACCCAAAGGTTTTCATTAGTTCATCGCTTTCCCAAATTTTAAGGGTAGCCAATACCTGTGCGGCAAAGGCTTCGTGTATTTCGTAGTAATCAAAATCCTGCAAGGTAAGCCCTGCCTTTTGCAACATGCGGGTAGCGGCATATACAGGCGCCAACAGCAGGTTATGCTTATTATCTACATATTCTATAGCAGCAAGTTCGGCAAAGGTTAGGTAACATAGCACAGGCAGGTTGTTGGCCTTCGCCCACTCTTCGCTGGCTAGTAGAATGCACGATGCACCATCGGTTAATGGGGTAGAGTTGCCGGCAGTAAGCGAGCCATTCTGCTTATCGAATGCAGGCTTAAGCGTTGCCAGTTTTTCCAGTGTGCTGTCGGGGCGCAGGTTATTATCGCGGTTAAGGCCTTTGAAAGGGGTAATCATATCGTCAAAAAATCCTTCTTCGTAAGCCTTGGCAAGCTTCTGATGACTTTCGTATGCCAGCTTATCCTGCTCCTGTCGAGGGATGGCATAGTACTTGGCGGTAATCTCGGTATGGCCGCCCATAGATAAGCCTGTGCGGGGCTCCTCGTTTGCCGGGGCAACGGGTTTAAAGTCTTTTAACCTTAGTTTGAATAGTTGTTTTAGGCGTTCGCCCGTAGTTTTTGCGCGATTTAGGGCAAGGAATATTTTACGGGCACGTTCGCCAAATAATAGTGGTACATTGCTGGTAGAGTCTACCCCGCCGGCAATTCCTACCTCAATCTGCCCTAACGCAATCTTATTGGCAATGTATATAGCAGCTTCTAAACCTGTATCGCAGGCTTGCTGAATGTCGCATGCAGGGGTGTTTTTATCAAGTTTGGTGGCTAATACGCACTCTCGCATCATGTTCAGTTCCAGACTCGATTTGATAACCGCGCCGCCTGCAACCTCGCCCAATAGCTGGCCTTGCAGTTTGTAGCGGTCTACCAGGCCGTTAAGCGATGCCACCATCATATCATGAAGGGTAGCATCGGCATAGGCGGTGTTTTGGCGGGCAAAAGGTATACGGTTGTAGCCTACAATGGCTACGCGGCGGGCTTGGTTGTTGTTAAGCATTATCGGTTTTTTAATTATTATTTCAAATCATTAATCATACGTTCTACCAGCTGCATTACACCCGTTAGGTAGCCTTGCTTGCCAGTAATTTTAGCCACCATAATCCCACCTTCAATAGCGGCTATCATGCCAAGTGCCAGTTGGCCGGCATCGGTGTTTTTGTGAAACTCGCCCGTAGCAATGCCTCTTTCAATCAACTTCATAATTATCTTCTTCCAGTTATATATAGCATCAGCAGCGCGTTTCTTCAGCTCAGGGTGGGTATCGTCGGCCTCTATTGCAGTGTTTAAAATAGGGCAGCCCCCTTTTGGGAAATCAAGGTTCATGTAGTCTTCATACACCCTAACATACACCAGCAGCTTATCTTTAATCAGCTCGTGCTTATCCATTTCTCTCTTAATAATCTTGCCCACCTTGGTCAGGTTATAGTCAAACGCCGCAAGGGCTACTTCGTCTTTATTCTCAAAGTTGCCGTAAATACTGCCTTTGGTAAGGCCTGTCGCCTCAGTCATATCTGTAAGCGATGTTCCTGCATACCCTTTGGTATTAAATATAGGGGCAGTTTTTTCTAAAATAAACTGCTTTGTTTTTTCTGCTTTCGACATCTGCTTTCCTTTACCTATACAAATATATACCAATCGGTATATATGTAGATGTTGGTTGATAATTTATTTATTTATTGCCTACTGGCGGTTGCCTATGCGGCAGGCACTTCCTTTATTCATTACTTAATTTTATTTATAGGTATGAATGAACTTCCTTTCTTTCCCCGCGAAAGAAAGGAAGCAAAGAAAGCTCCCGGCTGCATTTTTCAGCGACCCGCTAAGAGGGCATTCCGCTAAAATCTGCAAACTTGTCCTCCTAAAGTCGGACTTCAAACAGCGCAGATTTTTACGCTTCACTTCTCTGCGGGGCCCCGCCTCAAAACGCCATGCCGGTTTGTTGCTTACGCAAAACTGTAAAAGGAAATAGACTACATTTATCGCAATGAAAATCCTCTCAGCACCCCAAATACGCGAGGCCGATAGGGCTACGATTGACAACGAGCCTATCGCTTCTGTAGACCTTATGGAACGCGCCGCTACGGCTTGCTTCGACTGGCTAATGGAGTGCTTTACGGCTGAACAGCGCTTTGCCATTGTTTGCGGTACAGGCAACAACGGTGGCGATGGTTTAGCCATTGCCCGAATGCTTAAAGCAGCTGGTAAACAGGCGCATGTTTTTGTTTTTGGCGATGCTACCATTGGCAGTCCCGATTTTACCGCCAATTACACCAAACTCCACCAATCAACCATAACAACCATAACCGGTGCCGAAGGCCTTACTGGCGATTTTGATGTTATTATTGATGCCCTGTTTGGTACAGGATTAAACAAGCCAGTTAAGGGTGTTCAGGCGGAGATTATCAATGCGCTGAACACTGTCGACGCCATACGTGTGGCTATTGATGTACCATCGGGTTTGTTTGCCGATGATAATACCGATAACGACGGCACCGTGTTTAAAGCCGACTATACCCTAACCTTTGAGCAACCCAAGCTGTCCTTCTTCTTTTTTGAAAGCGCGCCCTATGTGGGCGAGTTTGTGGTGTTACCCATTGGCCTTGATGCACAGTTTATAGCCTCTACCCAATCGCCTAACTATTTGGTTGAGGAGGGCGAAATCCGTCAGCTGATAGTGCCACGCGAAAACTTTGCCCACAAAGGTACTTACGGCCATGCGCTGCTTATTGGCGGCAGCAAGGGCAAAACAGGTGCTATGGTGCTATCGGCAAAGGCGTGTATACACACAGGGGCAGGCTTAACTACCGTTGCGGTGCCCGATAGTGGCTATACCATTTTACAAACCGCAGTGCCCGAAGCTATGTGCGAAACAGGCTTAGGGGCTGATGCTGTAGATGCGCTGCCGAATGTAGATGCCTACAATGCCATAGGCATTGGCCCGGGCTTAGGCACAGGCGATGCGCAGGCGCAAGCCCTTAAAAAGCTGCTTAACTACACACAGGCTAATTTGGTGCTGGATGCCGATGCGCTGAACATACTGGCTGATAACCCCACCTGGCTGCACTTTTTGCCGCCAAACTGCATACTAACGCCGCACCCTGGCGAGTTTGACCGCCTGGCTAAAATGCCAAAGAACGCAATGGGTTTTGAGCGTTACCAAAAGCAGCGCGAACTATCCGCTAAATACAATTGCTACATAGTATTGAAGGGGGCGTATACATCCATCAGTTGCCCCGATGGTACGGTGTTTTTTAACCCTACGGGCAACCCCGGCATGGCAACCGGCGGCAGTGGCGATGTGCTTACGGGTATTATCACCTCGCTATTAGCGCAACGCTACAAAGCCCGTTTGGCGGCTATAGTGGGCGTATACATCCACGGGCTGGCAGGCGATTTAGCAGCCGAGCAACTATCGCAACAATCGCTATCGGCAGGTAATATTATAGACTACCTGCCTATTGCTTTTAAATACCTTGGGCAATGATTATTACCGGCAAAAACATAGTCGTAACAGGCGCTGCATCGGGCATTGGCAAGCATGTGGTAACACTGCTGCTGCAACAAGGTGCTACCGTGCTTGCGGTTGACAGGGCCGACCTGCTATTTGACACCCACCCCAACCTGTTTACCCTGCAAGCCGATATTGCCGCGCCCCAAAATGTAGACAACCTGTTTACCCATGCCGTTGATACCCTTGGTGGTATTGACGTGTTTATTGCCAATGCGGGCTTTGCCTACTACGAAAAGCTGGAGCAGCCCGACTGGCAACGCATGGAGGCTATTTACAAGGTAAACGTATTATCGCCCATATACAGCCTTAAAAAGCTGGTGCAGCTAAATGGCGACAAGCCCTGCTCGTTTGTGGCGGTATCGTCGGCAATGGCGTATTTGGGTGTGCCCGGCTACGCGCAGTATGCGGGTACCAAGGGCGGCTTACACCGTTTTATGGAGACTTACCGCAACGAGCACCATCATCGCCTGCACCTTATGGTGGTATACCCTATAGCTACTAAAACCAACTTTTTCAACCAGGCGGGCAACAACATTCCCGTTGCATGGCCCACGCAAGAACCCCAAGAGGTTGCCAAGGCAATGGTTAGCGGACTTATCAGTGGTAAAAAGCGGGTGTACCCGTCGTTCCTTTTCCAGGTGATACTGGCCGCCAACCGCTACCTTCCGTTTGTGTTCCCGTTCTACCTATGGCTGGAGCGGAAGAAGTTTAGGGGGTGGGTGAAATCAAATTAAAATATCAAAGAACGGATTGGTTTAACCCCATACTTAAACCATAACTTTAAGTCGCCTACTCCCGCTATCTCCCGCAGGGTTGTAGTAAAATTTAACGTTTTTGCAATCTCTTTTTTATCTCCTCTTGAGAGGAGTACCTCAGCTATGCTGAGGGGAGGTGTGTTTTAACAAACAAGACACACCCCACCAACGCTTTGCGTTGGCACCCCTCTCAAGAGGGGATGTTCTAAAACCCGCACAGTTGTAGTAAAATTTAATGTTTTTGCAAAGCTTAAAGGTTTCCCTTTATAAAGGGAGTGGATTCCGACTATAAGTCGGAAGACGAGGGATTTTGGCGGCATAGCAAGCAGTTTTTTGGTCTACCACAAAGATACAACCTCACCACCCCCTTTGTCAAGAAATTAATATACCTTATTTAGAACTTAGCCTTTATATTCTACATAATCCTCAAACTCCCAACACCCTATCCTCGACATTTTTTCGGCAACACCATCCCAGTCTTTTTCATCAATAGCATCAGCATACTTTTTTAAGTACGCCATTAGCCGCTCATAATTGTATTCAAATACAATAAGGTAATGCCTGCCAATAATTATATCTTCTTTTGATTTATTTGAAATAAGCCACTGTGGGGTACAAACCATGACATCAAACGATTCCATCCCTTCTTCCCCTTTTGGGCCTGAAATTAATTGCAGCAAAAAGCCAAAGTTATCCGGTTCTTCAGGAACGTACTTTTCCAAATCATCAACATCCGGGCTATGAAATACTTTTATTTCTACTTTCATATAAATTGTATGATTTGGCCTACCTGTTCAACAGTCATTAGCTTATCTCATTCTCCCTCTCCCTCTCCCTCTCCCTCTCCCTCTCTTTCTGTACTACAACCACCTGCGTTTTTTAAATACATACAGGGTGCCTAGCGATGATAATATCATCAGCACTATTGCCATGGGGTAACCGAATGAGAAGCCAAGCTCTGGCATTGCTTTAAAATTCATGCCGTAAATGCTGGCTATTAGGGTAGGGGGCATAAACACTACCGATACTACGGTGAATATTTTGATTATTTTATTCTGCTCTATGTTGATTAAGCCAAGCAGGGTATTTTGCAGGTATTCAAGCCGTTCGAAGCTAAATGATGTATGGCCTAAAAGCGAGTTAATGTCTTTAATAATTACGCGCAAACGCTCTTGGTGTTGCTTGGGGAATATGTAGCTGCGCATAAGTGCCGATACGGCACGTTGCTTATCTATAATACTTTCGCGCATTAAAATGGTGCTTTCTTGCAGGCGGGTAATTTGTAACAGTGCTTCTTCGCTGGCGCTGGTGCCAAGGGTAACTGTTTTACCAATGGCATTAATTTCTTTAGCTACAAGCTCTAGTTGGTCGGCATCAAGGTCTATGCGGGTTTCGTAAATGGTAACCATCACCTGGCCTCCCTCTTCAAAAAGCTGGCTGTTGGCCTTTATTTTGCGCACGGTTTCGGCAAAGGTTTTAATATCGGCATTGCGGTAGGTAAACAGAAGGCGACCTTTTAAAACCATCGATACGTTCACATCTTTAAAGCCATCGCCATCGGCAACTAAAAAGTTAGAATTAGCGTGTATGGTATCTTCATTTTCAAAATAGCGCGACGAGCTTTCAATCTCCTGCGCCTCTAAAGGGTTTTGAAAGGTAATGCCAAAGCGCGATTCTACGGTTTCAATTTCTTCGGGGGTAGGGTAGTGCAGGTCAATCCAGATAATAGAATCCCTGTCGAGCGTACTTAGCTCGCTTAAACCAACTGCCTTGTGAACAATTCGGTCTGTGCCTGTATGGAAGATCCGCAACACAATGTATGCCCTTGTTATGAGCAGGGCGAAGGTAGTTAAAAATGAAAAACTAAAAACTAAAAATGATAGATGGAAAATAGAGCTGTGAACTGTGAACTGCCAACTAATAACTATTTTTGTCCCATGTCAGCCGCAAAACAACGCATAGACGAGCTTACCGATACGCTCAACCACCATAACTTCCTTTACTACCAGGAGGCAGCCCCTACCATATCAGACTATGATTTTGATATGATGCTGGAGGAACTGATAAAACTGGAAAAAGAAAACCCCGATTTGGTTAGGTTAGATAGCCCTACGCAGCGTGTGGGTGGCGGCATTACCAAAGAGTTTAAAACGGTGGTGCATAAGTACCCTATGATGTCGTTAGGGAACACCTATAGCTTTGAAGATTTAGAGGAGTTTGACAACCGTGTGCGCAAGCAAATTGGTAACGATTTTGAATATGTTGCCGAGCTAAAAATTGATGGCTGCGCCATTGGTATTACCTATAAAAATGGGATGTTAACCCAAGCCCTTACCCGTGGCGACGGTACGCAGGGCGACGATGTATCTACCAACATAAAAACCATACGCTCTGTGCCTATTAAGCTGAAAGGCGAAGGCTGGCCCGAAGAGTTTGAGGTACGTGGCGAGGTGTATTATCCGCTGGATGTTTTTGCCAACCTGAATAAAGAGCGCGAAGAAATTGGCGAACCTGCCTTGGCAAACCCACGCAACGCGGCGGCAGGTACGCTTAAAATGCAAGACTCAACCGTAGTGGCTAAGCGTAAGCTGGATGCTTTTCTTTACTTTTTATATGGTGAAGATTTGCCATACAAAACCCATTGGGAGAGTTTGCAGGCGGTTAAGAGTTGGGGCTTTAGGGTGAATGATGCCGCACGCCAGTGCAAGGACTTAGCCGATGTAAAAGCCTTTATAAACAAATGGGAACACGAGCGCCACAACCTTAATTTTGAAATTGACGGTATTGTTATAAAAGTAAACAGCTACCAGCACCAGCGCAACCTGGGTTTTACAGCTAAAAGTCCGCGCTGGGCCATAGCGTATAAATACAAGGCCGAAACAGCAACTACAACGTTAGAGAAAATTACTTATCAAGTAGGAAGAACAGGTGCTATTACACCGGTGGCGAATTTAAAGCCAGTGCAACTTGCAGGTACTACAGTTAAACGCGCAAGTCTTCATAATTCAGACCAAATAGAAAAATTAGATTTGAGAGAAGGAGATACAGTATATATCGAAAAGGGAGGTGAAATTATTCCTAAAGTGGTTGGAATACTCAAAGATGAAGATCATAACTCAAGAGTTAAATTTATCTATACTTCATTTTGCCCTGAGAAAGATTGTGGTTCATTATTGATTAGAGATGAAGGAGATGCTCAACATTATTGTCCTAATGAAGATGGTTGCCCACCGCAGATAAAGGGGAAGATTGAACATTTTGCAAGCAGAAAAGCCATGGATATTGATGGCTTAGGAAAGGAAACGGTTGAACTATTATACAACAAAGGATTAATAAAAAATATTGCAGGAATATATGATTTGACGGGGGAGATGCTATCACCTTTGAAAAAGAAAGGGGCAGTGTGGGTTAATAATTTATTAGAGGGGATAAACGAATCTAATAAAATACCTTTTGAAAGAGTTCTTTTTGCATTAGGTATACGACACGTAGGGGAAACTGTGGCTAAAAAATTAGCTTATCATTTTAAAGATATTTATGCAATCAAAGAAGCTAGTCTTGAATCTTTAAAAGCGGTAAATGAAATAGGAGAGGTTATTGCTTTATCTGTATTTGAATGGTTTCGCAATGATAAGCATATAGAGATATTAGCACGGCTTAAAGCTGCAGGTTTACAATTTAGATTAAACGAAGATAAAATGCAGCCTGCATCAGATAAACTGGCAGGGCTAACGTTTGTAGTGTCGGGTACGTTTATCAATTACAGTCGCGATGGCATTAAAGAAACCATAGAGCGCAATGGGGGTAAGGTATCGGGCTCGGTATCGGGCAAAACAAGCTACGTAGTTGCTGGAAATGATATGGGCCCTTCCAAACTTGAAAAGGCCCAAAAATTAGGTGTTAAGATTATTAGTGAGGAAGAGTTTACAGCTATGCTTAATTAACCTTAGGTTGGTCTACGGTAAGCAGTTTCGACGTGTCAAACCCTAAATCTTTGGCTTTATCTAACAAACTTTGGTAAACAGTGGCATCCATTTGTGGAGTCCGGCTCAATATCCACAGGTAATTCCTGTCGGGTGTGCCAACCAGTGCATATTGGTAGTTGGCTGTATCAAGGTCAAGAATCCAGTAATCGCCGCCAAAGGGCCAAAAAAAGTACACTTTAAGTTTGCCCGGGCCTTTAACTTTAGCAGAACCCGTAGCTTTTTTTAGCTTGCCTTCCAAAGTTTTGTCGTAGCCTTTGTTTTCAACACGCAGATTGCCGTTTTTCTTAAGGCTGTAATTGGCAGTAACCCCAACCAGGCCACGTTCAAATACGTGGTTAAAGCGGGCAAGCTCGTACCAGGTGCCTAAGTATCTGTTAACATCAACGTTTTGTACAGTATTCATAGTTTGTGCCCTTAGTGGTGCTACTGTAAAAAGTAAAATACTCAGCAATATAAAATGTTTCATAATAACACAAACAGTTTGTAATGCTTTATGTTGCACAAAATAGCATTAATAGGTTGTTTAACCCTTTCCTATCTCGCCAATAAAACCCATTTTTGTAGTCAGAAATTTCTGATGGAAAAACATATACGCCCTATTAAAAAAGTTTTGGTTGCCAACCGTGGGGAGATAGCCATACGCGTGCTGCGTGCATGTGTAGAGCTTGATTTACGCACCGTTGCAATTTATACTTACGAAGACCGTTACAGCCTGCACCGCTACAAAGCCGATGAGGCGTACCAGGTTGGTCCTGATGATGAGCCACTTAAGCCTTATTTGGATATTGAGGAAATTGTAAATATTGCCAAAGAGCAGGGCGTTGATGCTATCCATCCTGGCTATGGATTTTTGAGTGAGAACAACCACTTTGCCCGCCGTTGTGCCGAAGAGGGAATCATTTTTATAGGCCCCCGTCCCGATGTAATGGAGGCTTTGGGCGATAAGGTATCTGCTAAGAAAGTAGCGGCAGAGAATAACATCCCACTTATTGAAAGTAACGTTGCCCCGTTAACCGATTTATCTATTGCGTTAAGCGAGGCTAACCGCATTGGTTTTCCGCTGATGGTGAAGGCCGCCGCCGGTGGTGGTGGTAGAGGTATGCGTGTGGTGCGCACTGTTGAGGAACTGGAAAAAGCATTCCCCGAAGCACGCCGCGAAGCTCTTAATGCCTTTGGCGATGATACTATTTTTATAGAAAAGTTTGTAGAGAACCCTAAGCATATTGAGGTTCAGATAGCAGGCGATGCCTATGGCAATATTGTACACATGCACGAGCGCGATTGCTCGGTACAGCGCCGCTTTCAAAAGGTGGTAGAGATTGCCCCCGCGCCAAACCTGCCGCTAAACGTTAAGCAAAAGCTGCACGAATATGCGCTGGCTATTGGCCGTGCTGTTAATTACAACAACTTAGGTACGGTAGAGTTTTTGGTTGATAAGGCCCACAACATTTACTTTATAGAGGTTAATCCCCGCATACAGGTAGAGCATACGGTTACAGAGATGGTAACCAACATCGACCTTGTAAAAACACAAATACGTCTGGCCGAAGGCCGCGAGTTGTTTAACGACGATATTATAGGCATACGCAAACAGGAGGATATTAAAACCTTTGGGTACGCCATACAGTGCCGCATAACAACCGAAGACCCTAAAAACGATTTTAAGCCCGATTACGGTACTATTACCGCGTATAGGTCGGCCAGCGGGTTTGGCATCAGGTTAGATGGGGGCAGCGTGTACCAGGGCGTTAAAATTTCGCCTTTCTTCGATTCGTTACTGGTAAAGGTATCTGCACACTCGCGCACCATGGAAGGGGCTACGCGTAAAATGAACCGCACCTTGCAGGAGTTTCGCGTGCGTGGCGTTAAAACCAACATCCCGTTCCTGGAGAATATCATCAACCACCCCGACTTTATTTCGGGCATTGCAACGGTTAGTTTTATTGCTGAACATCCCGAATTATTCAACTTTAAAAAACGCCAGGACAGGGCCAGTAAAATACTACGGTACTTAGGCGAGGTTACTGTTAACGGTCACCCTGATGTGAAGTTTAAAGACCCTGCACGCAGGTTAGAAAAACCAATCGTCCCTCCATTTAAACACTTTGAGGCGTACCCTGATGGTACCAAGCAACTGCTTGATAAATTAGGCCCTGATGAGTTTAGCAAGTGGCTATCTAACGAAAAGAAAATACATTATACCGATACTACCCTGCGCGATGCGCACCAAAGCCTTTTTGCTACCCGCATGCGTACGTATGATATGCTAAAGGTGGCCGAGAGTTACGCCAAAAACCACCCCGAAATTTTCAGTATGGAAGTATGGGGCGGCGCTACGTTTGATGTGTGTTTGCGCTTTTTATACGAAGACCCCTGGGAGCGCCTGCGCCAGTTGCGTAAGGCTATTCCTAATACGCTGCTGCAAATGCTTATACGCGGTACAAATGGTGTAGGCTATGCCGCATACCCCGATAATTTGATTGAGAAATTCATCAACACCTCGTGGGAAAATGGCATCGACATATTCCGCATTTTCGACTCGTTGAATTCTATGCCGGGCTTGGCCCCTGCAATAGAGTATGTGCGCAAAAATACCAAAGGCATTGCCGAAGCTTCGGTGTGCTACACGGGTGATATTTTAGACCCTAAAAAGACCAAGTACGACCTTACGTACTACGTAAACTTTGCTAAAGATTTAGAAAACGCTGGTGCCCATATTTTATGTATTAAAGATATGGCCGGCCTGCTGAAACCTTACGCGGCAAAGGAGTTAATTGGTGCACTTAAGTCAGAAATTAAAATACCGATACACCTGCATACGCACGATACATCATCGCTGCAGCCTGCTACGTATTTAATGGCTGTTGAGGCAGGTGTTGATGTTATTGATGTGGCGCTAAGCTCTATGTCGGGCACAACGTCGCAACCCAACTTCAACTCGGTGGTAGAGATGCTGCGTTTCAACGAGCGCGAAAATCCTATCGACATCAAATCGCTAAACCGTTTTTCTAATTATTTTGAAACGGTGCGCGAGTACTATTACCCTTTTGAAACCGATATGAAAACCGGCACTGCCGAGGTGTTTTATAACGAAATTCCCGGCGGGCAGTACTCTAACCTTCGCTCGCAGGCAATAGCCCTAGGCTTGGGCGATGAGTTCCACAATATTAAAGACATGTACGCCGAGGTTAACCAACTGTTTGGCGACATTATAAAGGTTACCCCAAGCTCTAAGGTGGTGGGCGATATGGCGCAGTTTATGATTGCCAATAGCCTGACCGTTGCCGATGTTATGGAGCGTGGCGACCAGATATCATTCCCTGAGAGTGTACAGCAGTTTTTTATGGGCGATATTGGCCAGCCAACCGGCGGTTTCCCTAAAGATGTGCAAAAGCTGATTTTAAAGGATAAACAGCCCTTTACCGAGCCTCCGGGGCGCATGTTGCCTCCCGTAGATTTTGATGCCGATTTTGAAACTTTTAAAAAGCGTTTTGAAAAGGCACAGGCATTTACCGATTACCTGTCGTGGAAGTTTTTCCCTAAGGTGTTTGAGGAGTATTACACCAAGCTTGATATTTATGGCGATGTTACCAAAATACCTACCAAGCACTTCTTTTTTGGCCTCGCCAATCGTGAGGAAACCATTATAGAAATTGGCAAAGGCCAGGCTATTGTGGTAAAACTATTGGGTGTTGGTCCGCCGGAAGATGGCGGCTTACGAACAGTGTTCTACAACCTGAACGGCCAAACCCGTAACCTAAAAGTAACGGATAAAAGCCTGAACGTAATTAAGCTGGAAAACCGCAAGGCAGAGCCCGGCGATGCTACCCAAATACCGGCACCGCTGCAAGGCATGCTGTCTAAGGTATTCGTAAAAGAAGGCCAGGCAGTTAAGCGCAACGAGCCCTTGTTTGTAATAGAAGCCATGAAGATGGAAACCACCGTTACCGCCCCGGCTGACCTTACTATCAAGTCGGTTATCCTAAAGGATAAGACGTTGGTTAATGGCGGTGATTTGGTTATAGTGGTTGCTGAATAAAATATCTCCTCTTGAGGGGATTATTTCGCCAACGGCGGGGGTAGGTGTGTTTGCGGATAAATACACACCCCGCCTTCACTTCGTTCGGCACCCCTCTCAAGAGGGGATGAATTACCACTAAACATATTCCCTGCAAACACAGTCACTATCTGGATTTCGCGATGGTGCAGGCTAACCTGCAATGCATCTATAGGCCATACTTTTACAAGTATGGGCTAAAACGGTTAAATCATCGAAGAAATTGCACCGGTTATCGAAAGTTGTAAACCAAACCGTAACCTTTATAGTTTAGGTAGTATGTAACACTTAATACCACACGCTATGAAAGGCATTATCATCACCCTGTCAATTTTACTTTCGCTTCCGTTACTAAACGCGCAAAAGGGCACCCATAGCAAAACAACCGATGTGGATATTAATCGCCTTTCGGGTTACTGGTACCAGATAGCCTACCTGCCTGCTGAAGATGGCAAAGAGCTTAAAAACGTTTGTATAAAATTTGGGAAAAAAGACAAAGAGCATATTCAGCGTGATGTGATTGGCTACAACGACAAAGGCAGTAAAGTAAAGGTAAAAAACAACCTTACCTACCTTGGCAGTGGCATGTTTAATGATGATGAGGAGGGCGATATGTTTGTAATACTATCAGTTGATAGCAAATACCAGAATATGCTTATTGGTAGTACCGATATGCAATCGTTATGGGTTGTAAGCCGCACTAAAGAGATGAGCCCTAAAACGTATAAAAAGCTGCTTGCCAAAGCCGGCGATTTAAACTACGATGTTGCTGATGTGCAGTTAACAAGCCACAAATAATTTAATAAGATAATAAGCGAATTAGCGAATGGGATTTTCCTGTTCGCTTTTTTTATTTTGATTGCTAAGCTGTCCTCCTCTGGTGGAGGTTTTTCAACTTAAGACTTTTATATTAGCCACAGCCTTTAGGCCGTGGATTAAGTGCGAGCGATTTAATGGGCTTTAGCCCAAATTACACTTTGCTACTCTGCCGGGGCAGTTCTTCATTGGTCTATGCGGCCTGCACTTACTTTCTTTCCCCGCGAAAGAAAGTAAGCAAAGAAAGCTCCCGGCTGAACCTTCTCAACGACCAGCCTCGAAACATGAACGTTTCTCGGCTTACCGATAGCTCTTGCTATCGGCGCGTTTCGAAGCTAAGGCCGGTTTATTGTCCGCCTTGCGGACATTAG
>CAMBQF010000057.1 GCA_945869825.1 Chitinophaga pinensis
AATGCAATTAATAAAGAAGATGAGGCAGAGTTTGATAACGTAAAACAATTAGTTGCGTTTAGAAACAGGATAGTACATGCTTATGATAGTATAGACGATGCAATAGTATGGAATATCCTTAAAAAGCATCTCCCCTCATTAAAAGCCGAAGTTGAGCTTAAGCTAAACAGTTAGAAAATTAAAATAATTCCTCTCCTCGCTTCTCACTCCCCTGACTACAAAGATACAACCTCAACTACCCCATTGTCAAGAAGTACGTTCTAATTATATTAGCCCATGAAAAAACAACCTATTACTTTTACCAAATAGCCATATAGGTTAAAACTTAAATTTATTTTTTATTAAGCCTGCAAATTATGGAAGATATTTTTTGGAAACTTTATAATTCTGATACAGAAGAAGCAATTGATAATATATTAGCAAGTGAATTAATCTTTTCAGACCCGAAAAATTGGAGACCTTATGGTGGCAATCTTGGTAATTTTGGAACTTTTGAAAGTCAACAAAATCATCCTGTCCCAGCTCTCATAGAGAAAATTACTAATTCAATAGATGCTATATTAATTAAAGAGTGTAAGTTAAAGGGGATTGATCCAAAATCTTCTGATGCACCAAAATCAATGAGCAAGGCTGTTGAGCTTTTCTACAATGTGAAAGACGGTGAAATTGGAGAGTTATCAGAAAAACAAAGACGTGAATTAGCAGAAAATATTCAAATATTAGCTGTTGGAGATAAATCACAACCCTCAATAATTATTTATGATAACGGAGAGGGGCAATCTCCAGATAATTTTGAAAATTCATTTCTGTCACTTCATAGAAATAATAAAACAAATATTCATTTTGTTCAAGGGAAATACAACATGGGTTCAACCGGTGCTGTCGTGTTTTGTGGAGATAATAAATTTCAATTAATTGGTTCGAAAAGATGCAAAGGTCTTGATAGTATTGAAACAGATTTTGGTTTTACATTAGTTCGTAGGCATCCATTAACCAGGGATGAAGAGTTTGAGTTTGGCAAGGCCACATGGTATGAGTTTTTTAGTCCTAACGGTGTTATTCCATCATTCAAAATTGATGAAATTGATATAGGACTCTACAATAGAAAATTTGTTTCTGGAAGTCTTGTGAAATTATATTCTTACCAACTGCCAAGAGGCTCAAGGTCAGATATAACACTTGATTTGTGGCGCGATCTAAATCAATATATGTTTCATTTACCACTGCCTGTTTCGGTTTTTGAGAAACGAGATTATGCTGGCAAAACGCCTAGTAAAACAGTTTTAGGGAATCGTACAAGGATTACAATTGATAGTAGAGATAAAATCGAAAATACTATTTCTTTTAACCTACCTAAAGAGGCAGGTCTTGGTGAAATTGCAATTGAGGTAATAATATTTAAAGCATCGGTTGATCATGGTGAATTCATTAAAAATAAATCAATTATTTTCACACAGAATGGTCAAGTCCATGGTTTTGAAGGTCAGTCATTCATTTCTCAAGATCTTGGATATACATTGTTAAAAAAGCACTTGCTTATTCATGTTGACTGCACTGAAATTCCCACATCAATTAGGCAAGACTTATTTATGTCTAATAGAACGCATTTAAAACAAGGGCCTAAAACTGAGAAGCTAAGGGATGCAATTATTGATGTTTTAAAGAAGAGTTCTGAACTAAAGCGCATTAATAATGAAAGAAGAAATTCATTAATGCATGATAGTGAATCGGACAAAGGGCTTATTGAAAATTTGTTATCCAAATTACCTATTGATAAAGATGTTCTTAATCTCTTAAGGAAGGATGGCTCATTAAATTTCCTTAAAAAGCAAGGGGAAAAGATTTCAAATGCTTCTGATAAAAAAACTGAATCTCAAAAATTGAATAGGTTTCCATCAATTTTTAATTTGAATTTAAAAGAAAATAAAGACGGTAAGCCATACAAAACAATACCTATAAATCAACAGGGAAAAATCGAAATAGAAACAGATGTTGAAAATGACTATTTATTTAGGCCCGCTGAAAAAGGCAAATTTGAAATAGAGATATTACAGAAAAGAAGTCTTACAGATAAACCAGTAACACCAAATCCCAATCCTAACCCTAATGCAACAACAGATATAATTACTATAAATCGAGAAGGACCGGTTGATGGAACAATTAGACTGTTAATAAAGCCAAATGAAAAGGCAAGAGTTGGAGACGAAGTAGAAATCAGGGCAATTCTAAGTGCCCCTGGAAAAGAATTTGAATGTGTTTTTCAAGTTAAAGTAGATAAAGAAATAAGTGAACCCAAAGAAAAGGAATCTAAGCATGTTGAAACCTATCCCAATCTACCTACTCCTAAAAAAGCTTATGAAACATCAACAAATGAAAATGAATTAACTTGGAGACATGATCTATTAAATTGGACAGGTCATGACATTGTTAAAGTGATACCTGATAATTCCGGCAAAGAGCTAACTGTAGAAAGTATTATTATAAACATGGATTCTTTTGTTTTAAAGAATTTTCTTTCTAAGAACAGAATTGATAGCGAAAAAGAGATTAAGTTTAGTAAAGACAAATATTTCTTATCTATTTATCTACACTCTCTTTTCTTATTTAGTATACTTCAAAAAATGCGAAATGATGATGAAAAGCTAGAACCTATTGAAATTGATGAATTTGTGTCTAATATGATTAAGCCTTATGCGAGTTTTTTAATGTATGAAAATCATCATGTAACTAGAATGGCATTTGACGAATAGAATTTATTGTTATTCGAAATAAGTTTAGAAAATGTATTTTAAACTTAGATGTTATAACTAATTTAGTTAAGCCCTCTTACACCTATCCGAGCAGTACTTAACATCATCCCATACCTTCTCCCACTTTTTACGCCACGTAAAAGGCCGCCCGCATACAGGGCATATCTTACTGGGTAAATGTTCCTTTTTAACTCCTTTCATACTGTTTAAGTTCCCCCTCTCTCTTTAGGAGAGGGGGCTAGGTGAGGTAAACTACCACGGCCTCTCAAAATCCTCAATACTATACGTCTTGTTAACGTCTTTAAACGTGCTATCGGTTTCAGGTTTTGCCTTGCGAAATGCCCTACGCACTAAACTTATCGGCATTACAAACACCCAAAACAGCACCGTCATTAATATAAATGAATTTATACGCCCCAACACATCAGCAAAAGCATACCAGCCTTTAGCCACAACCAATGCAAGCGGTGGTATAAGCAGGCAAATAGCAATAACACCCAACCCCACAAGCGGCGCCCACTCTATTTTCCAGATAAGGGATAGAAGCAAAAACACCAGTGCAAAAGCACCTACAGCAGGATATACTTTTCGGGCCTCTACACCCCCTCCTATTTTAGGAGGGGGCAGGGGGGGGTATTTATCAGCCGAATATATCTTCTTCGCTTCCATTAATAATTTTCAAACTTTTTACTAGTAACTGGGAACTGTGAACCGGGAACTAGCTTTCAAGCACCGCCCTCACACCCGGCAGTACCTTACCCTCAAGGTACTCAAGCATAGCGCCGCCACCTGTAGATACATAGCTAACCTTATCGGCCAGGCCAAACTGGTTAACCGCCGCAACAGAGTCGCCGCCACCAACAAGCGAGTAGGCACCATTTGCAGTAGCCTCAGCCACCGCCTTAGCCACTTCTACCGTTCCGTTCTGGAATTTCTCCATCTCAAAAACACCCATCGGGCCGTTCCACAACAAGGTTTTCGATTGTTTAATGGTAGCCACATATTCAGATATAGCTTCGGGGCCAATATCCAAGCCCATCCAGCCATCATCAATAGCCTTGCTTAGCGATATTGCCGTTTCGGCATCAGCCGCAAACTTATCGGCTACAATTGAGTCAACAGGCAGGTAAATATTCACCCCTTTTTCCTGTGCTTTTTTAATCAGCTCGTGGGCCGTATCAATGCGCTCAGCCTCAAGTAAAGAGTTACCAATATTGCCACCCATGGCTTTGTAAAACGTGTACGCCATACCACCGCCAATAATAATGTTATCGGCAATACCCAGCAGACGCTCTAAAATCATAATCTTGTCAGATACCTTAGCCCCACCAACAATAGCCGTAAAGGGGTGTTCGGCATGGTGTAGTACCTTATCTAAGCTGGCAACTTCGGCAGCCATAAGGTTGCCAAAGCAGCAGTTGTTGTGGAAAAACTTAGCCACAATAGTAGTGCTGGCATGCGCGCGGTGCGCGGTACCAAAGGCATCGTTTACATAAAAATCGCCCAGTGCGGCAAGTTTTTGGGCAAACGCCTCATCGCCTTTTTCTTCCTCTTTATAAAAGCGCAGGTTTTCTAATAACAATACACCGCCCGGTTGCAATTGGGCAGCAGCTTGGGTAGCGCTTTCGCCAATGCAATCATCAGCAAACTGAACCTCCGTTCCAAGCAAATCTTTCAGCGTAGGCAATACATGCTTAAGCGAGTATTTCTCTTCGGGCCCTTCTTTTGGGCGGCCCAGATGAGACATTAGTATCACCGCACCACCGTCGGCCAATATCTTTTTTATGGTTGGCAATGCTGCGCGTATACGCGTATCATCGGTTACGGCAAAGGTTTGCTTATCTAACGGTACGTTAAAGTCTACACGTATCAGGGCTTTTTTACCCGAAAAGTTGAATTGGTCTACGGTTTTCATAATGTGTTTTACTATACGGGCAAAGATACTATTTCAGCCTAAAATTCAACCTCGCACCAAGCAATAAATTAGGTAGCTTTGCAGCCTATTATGAGCAGTCAAAATCCCCTTATTTTAATTACTAATGATGATGGCATTACCGCACCCGGTATCCGTGCATTGGTAAACGCCATGAAAGTACTTGGCGATGTTGTTGTTGTTGCACCAGATAAGCCGCAAAGCGGTATGGGGCACGCCATTACCATAAACTCTACCCTGCGCCTGCACGAGGTTAAACAGGATGGTCTTACAGAATATGCATGCAGCGGCACCCCGGTCGACTGTGTTAAAATTGCTATTGATAAGATACTACCCCGAAAACCCGATTTATTAGTTTCTGGCATAAACCACGGCGCCAACTCGTCTATCAACGTTATCTACTCGGGCACCATGTCTGCCGCTGTAGAGGGCGCTATAGAAGCCATCCCGTCTATCGGTTTTTCGCTTTGCAACTATTCTATAGAGGCCGATTTTGCCGCCGCCGCCCATTTTGCGGCTATTGTTGCTAAAAATGTTTTAGACCACGGCCTGCCGGCCGGTGTTTGCTTAAACGTAAACATTCCTGATGTTCCATTAGATATTATCAAAGGCGTTAAAGTTTGCCGTCAGGCTAAGGCCCTGTGGCACGAGGAGTTCGACGAGCGTAAAGACCCTTACGGCCGCAAGTACTACTGGCTTACCGGTAAGTTTATCAACCTTGATGAAGGTACCGACACCGACCAATGGGCTCTTGAAAACAACTTCGTATCCGTTGTTCCCACCCAATTCGACCTTACGGCCCACAACGCTATTAAGGATATGAAAAAGTGGGAAATGTAATAGCTACGCATGAAACCACAGGTAAGCATACACTATAGTTTTCTCTGTGGGCTGTGTGTTTTTATTATTAGTTCAATAGTAGGTTCGTTTGATAGTACCCAACCTTTTTGGTTTGCATTTGTATTTACCACACCGGGTATAGCGTATGCCTTAATTGCTGTTAAATCTGATGATAAGGCAATTTTTGCTATGATGAGCGGGATATTAAATCTGGCTGTAACTTTTGTGTCGCTTATGCTCTATGGCTTTACCGTACTTACAGCAGGCCCCGCAATGGTATTTTACTTTTTCCTTTATCGCTCAATTGTAGACAGTAATCTTAATTTACGTAAAGGTGTTTTATACTCATTGCTGTTTGGTACACTTAGTGGTTTACCCCCTTTAGCCGCCTTTTACAACAATAGCGGTGAGTATGATTTTATAATCATCTCAACTCTTTACCCCTTATGGCAAACCCTGTTTGCTGTTGCATTAAAATTATCGGCTAAGCCAAATACTCAAAACATTATTAAACCATCGTCCGTTACAACCGCATGAATTTTTTAAAACAACTATTAAATAAAGACAATTTCTTTTGGGGAGCTTTAATAGGCTTTATATTCCCTGCATTGGCTTTTTTACTTATCCGTTTTTTGGCATCTACTGCTGGTAACGAGGAGTTTATTATACGCCCACTGGGTTACGACAGTATGCAGGTATATGCTATTGTTGCAAACCTTATTCCTTTTAGGATATACATGATTAATAAGCAGCTGGACCGCACTGGCCGTGGCCTGATTTTTGCAACGTTTGTGTTGGTTATTATATACTTCATTATGTTCTTTCAATACAAAGAACGGATGGGTTTAAATTAAACAACTAAACACAACGCATATGAAAAAGGCACTACTGTTTTTATTTTTAGCTGTAGCCCTGCAACCTGTTTTTGCACAAGACAGCACCCAATCGTTATTTAAAAATAGAAACCTTCAAAACTTCGGTTTCTTTGGTCGTGGGGGTGTTCAATATTCGCAGGTAGCCAACAGTGTTGCGTTGCCTTTTGATGGACATATGGGACTTAGCTTTAACCAAAGGTGGCGTTTAGGTATGGCTTTTGAGGCACTTATGAATAATATACGTGTAAACAACAATGCTCTGGTAGCGCCTTACACACGCATGCGCTGGGAGTATAGCAACTTTGGTGGTTTTGTAGAATATGCATTTATGCCCAAGCGGATAATATCGGTATCGCCTGGTGTGTTTTTAGGCTACGGTACTATTAGCAAACATCCTTTGGATGGTCCTAACCTTGACAGCGATGGTGATGTGGATGATAGCAGATTTTTTGTTTTTAAACCCTACTTAAACGTAAACCTTAATATAACCCGTTTTATTGGTTTGTATGTTAGTGGGGGGTACCGCATTAGTACTGGCGAGGTTACCCAGGGTATAAATAACAGCCAGCTATCAGGGCCGTTTGGCGCTATAGGCCTTAAGTTTGAGATTCTTCCTGAGATGATGGATTAATCAATCCACTCAAACCCCTCAGCCATTGGCATTTGACCAAATGTATCAATCGCTATTTGTGGCGGAACGGTTAGCTTGCGCGCGTGGGTATCTATCCACGCACCGTCAATAGTTAGTACTGCGCATAAGGTACCGTCTTTGCGTTTTATCTCGTGCTTAATAGAGAAGCGGCTCAGGTCTCTGCGTAGCTTTAGTACTTGTATATTGATTGTTATCTCATCGCCAAACCTTATCTCCCTACGGAATATGCACTCTTCCCTAAAAAGGATAGGGCCAAAATGCTGTTCTTGCAAAATGTTAGCACCTAAACCTTTTGAGGTTAAAAAATTCATACGGGCTTGTGCGCCCCAATCATAGTATACCGAATGGCGTACATGGTTATTGGCATCCAAATCAGCCCAACGCACATCAACGGGTAAAGTATATTCTGTCATTAAATAGAAGATAAGGAGTAGGCTTCGGCACGTTCTTGAAAAAGTGCTTTAGTTTTTACCCATGTTTTCTTAAAAAACTCCGAATTCCGATAATTGTTCAGCGCCTCCTCGCTTTCCCATTGGCTAATGGTAAAATACACCAGCGTGTTGGCAACATCGTTAAAGGCATTAACATCTATGCAGCCTGCAAAGGTTTTAATCACCGGTTGCGATTCGCGGAACACCTGTTGAAAATCAGCCTCTGTTCCCGGCCTGAATGTCATTTTTACAATGCGGGTAATCATTATTCGGCAAATTCTATACGTATAGGGTCGCGCATGCGCAAGCCCAATAGTTTGCTGGCGTTGCCCTGGTTTATGGCAATCTCTAAGTAGCCCGATATGCCAAACAATGCCGTCAGTTCGCCCGGAGGCACATCGCCGTAGCCATTGTTCATACGGGTAATAGTATACTCCGGCCCGCGGAAGGTAATTTCAAACGGGCGGCCTTTCCCTATGCGTTCAAACACATCGGGCTTAATATTGGTAATGGCGTTGCCAAAATTATCAACGTAAATAATGGTACCCCTTATCAGCGCCGACTCTGTAGTAGGCCTTAGCATCGTAGCCTCGTTAAGGCGCTGGCGCCTGCTGCCCAGCATATCTACTTTGCGCAGCTCGTTAAGCTTGGCAATAGCAGGTACAAATACATCGCGGGCGGGGAATGGTGAGTTACCATTATTGGGCAGCTCAATAATTATATCAGGCTCCTTTTCAAATATCATAGAAAAGATGCCGCTGTCAGTCCCAATAAAAATATGGCCAAAATATATACAAGCCACATGGGGGGTGTCTTTAGAGTATTCATTGCGCACAGCCACCACATGCACTGTGCCTTCCGGAAAATGCGGGTAAGTATTGCGCACCACAAAGGCTGCTTCCATTATGTTGTAATGGGGTATATCGTGCGTTATATCAACTATTTGCACACCGGGCACCTGGTTCAACAGCGCGCCTTTTACTGCACCTACATAAAAATCGCGGGTGCCTAAATCACTGGTTAATGTTACTAAAGGAGCTGCCAAATGCTTATACTTTACAAGTTGCTAATTTAGGCACGATTAAGGCTTTTTAAAAACAATAGTTTAGGTTTAATTAACAACCGTTGTTAATTAGCCTGATATAGAACAAAAAACCTTAATTTGTTATTTGTTGCAGAATTGACAAGCGTTTAAATAATAAATTTAGAAAAGCCCATAAAAAAATATGGTGAGAGATTAAACCCTTTCAAATACAACAGGTCTTAGGACTTTAATGAAAACCCTATGATTAAAATAAAAACAAAATTAATTATTGCATTACTTATTATAAGTAATGTGACATTTGCACAATTGCCTTCAGTTATTACTTGTTGGCAACAAAATACTACAAATACCGGATTTGATGGGGCATTGACTAATGTACAAGAAGTAAATTATTCTGCCACTTATGTTTATGTCAAAACTGAAGACATTCCATCTTGGATTCCAATTGGATATAATTGGCCTAATAATCCATGGTTTGCTCAGCCAATGGGGTATCAATTTCGTATTCGAAGAAATCCTATTCCAAATGTAGGTCCAGAAACTAAAACAGGTTATGGGCATATAGGATTATGGAAAAATGGTTGCTCCATTTATAACCCAAAAGATGCTAAACATTATAAAGATTCTTTAACATGGTTTCAAAATGCTTGGTTTTGGGAACACTTAATACTCGAAACATTTGATCCATGCATCGGTCATCCTAATGGTTCCGGAGAATACCATACACACGTAAGCCCTTCGTGCTTGTATGATATTACAGATAGCACCCAGGTTTCTCCTTTAATAGGTTATGCTTTTGATAGCTACCCAATTTATGGAGGTTATGGTTATTCTAACCCCATGGATACAACATCTGCCATTAAAAGGTTAAAAAGCAGTTATCGTTTAAGAAACATTACTGCACGAACAACATTACCTGATGGAACAATACTAACACCATCATTGTATGGTCCACCTATTGATACCAATATTACAAGCCTAGACCCATTGAATAATATGCCTCCGGGAGCACCATTGGGTGCCTACATGGAAGATTATGAATACGTTCCTGGGTTAGGTGATTTGGATGAACATAATGGAAGGTTTTGTATAACTAAAGAATACCCAAACGGCATATATGCTTATTTCACAACCTTAGATTGGGTAACTGACCATTACGGTACCAGTATTAAGCCGGTTTTCCCTTACGTGATTGGTACTACTTACTATGGTGAAGTTTATCCTACTGATGGAAATACGGGACCTAACTCTGGGTTTGTAGTTATTAGTGAACCCGTTACACCTTATGTAAATATCACATCATCTGTAGGCAATATTCAAGAAAAAGTAGATATTGAAATGTTTCCTATACCTACTTCTGGACAGCTTAATTTTCAAATTGATGTTACAGATTATTCACAAGCATACATCGGAACTATTTATGATAGCCAAGGGAGAATTGTAGAACAAGCTCCTGTAGTTCCAGGCAAAATGAATTCATACGATGCTAGTGTACTTGCAAATGGTCTTTATTTTTTTAAAATAGTTACCAATAAAGGAGTGTACACAAAAAAATTTATTGTAAAAAAGTAATTATATATGAAATATATTTATGCTTTTATTCCGCTACTACTTATTACGTTTTTTGGTAATGCACAAAATACAGTTGGGTTAATAAATTATCAACCAAGCAATACTGATGGATACGTATTATTCTCTCCTATGACATCAACAAAAACATACTTAATTAATAAGTGTGGCGAAAAGGTGCATGAGTGGAATACAAGCACAAACAGACCCGCATTGTCTTGCCATTTAATGGAAGATGGCTCATTGTTAAGAACAGGAAAATCAAACAATGCTAATTTTAATGAAGGAGGTAGTGGCGGCATTATAGAAAAGTTTGACTGGAATGGCAATCTTACCTGGAGTTATACTATTTCAGATAGTAATTATGTGCAGCATCATGATATGAAACAGTTGCCTAATGGCAATATTCTTGTAATTGTATGGGACAGATATACAAAAGCGCAAGCTTTATCTCAGGGTAAAAATACGTCCTACGCAAATTCCTACTTATGGAGTGAAAAAATAATTGAGCTGCAACCTATGGGTACAAATAATGCTAATATTGTATGGGAGTGGAAACTTTGGGATCATCTGATTCAAGATTTTGACAATACAAAGCCAAATTTTGGAGTAGTTTCAGTACACCCGGAATTGGTCAATATAAATTACTTTCCCGGACAGCCAACAAGTATGGATTGGATTCACCTGAATTCAATTGACTATAATCCACAAACAGACCAGATATTGCTAAGTTCACATACGCTAAATGAAATTTGGGTTATTGATCATAGCACCACAACAGCAGAGGCGGCGTCTCATTCGGGAGGCAATTCAGGTAAAGGTGGAGATTTATTGTATCGCTGGGGTAATCCTCAGGCATATCAAAGGGGTAACCCAAGTACAAAAGTTTTTTTTGGTCAACATCATGCCACGTGGGTTCCTAGCGGTTTGCTCAATGCAGGCAAAATTTTAGTTTTTAATAATGGACTAAACAGACCCGGAACATACTCCTCTGTTGACATGATTGAGCCACCTATAGATAGTTCTAATCAATATCCAATAGGAGCATCTACAGCTTTTTTACCAAACAATTTGTTTTGGACCTATACGGATCCTACTCCATCAAATTTTTATAGTAGTAATATTTCGGGTGTATATCCATTATCAAATGGTTCTTTTATGATTACATCAGGGGCCAATGGAAACTTTTTTGAAATTGATTCCAATAATCAAACACTTTGGAAATATATAAATCCTATTGTGAACTCCGGAACGCTTTCACAGGGCACTGTGCCTACTAATAATAACCCGGTATTTCGTTGCGAGTTCTATCTTCCATCGTATTCTGCCTTTATTGGAAAGAACTTAGTCTCACTTGGCGAAATTGAACTCAACCCAACAACACCTTCCATTTGCAGTTCTTTAAGTGATATTAAAGACTTGCAACAGGGAGACGATAAAATCAGAGTGTTTCCAAATCCTGTATCTGATAAGCTTATAATAAAAACCAACAGCCAAAATTTTCAAATTAAACTGTACAATCAACTGGGGCAATTATTGATATCAGAAGAAAACGAGTCAAATTTAGATGTTTCACACCTTAGTTTTGGAATTTACTATGTTAAAATATTTTTGGAGAAAGACAATATTCATTCTTTTAAAATTATCAAAGAATAATAATGGCGCTTACTTTCTATCATAAAATATCAACTTTAATTTGGTTGCTTTGTATGATGCTAAGCCATGAAAGCGCATACAGCCAGAAGCCTAAATCAAATTCTATTGAAATTAACTTTTCTCACTATGTTGGGAACGAAGTTTTGAAATTGGATTCGGTGATTTATAAGAATGCCTTGAATCAGGATTTTTCAGTAACAAAGTTTAAGTATTACATAGCAAACATTGTGCTTTTAAGAAAAGATGGGAAACCTATTACATACAACAGTTATTATTTAATAGACGAAGAAAAACCTGGTTCAAAAAAAATTGTTTTGGAAAATATACCTATCGGTGAATATGTCTCTGTTAATTTTACCGTTGGTGTTGATAGCATTGATAATTGCAGTGGCGCACAATCAGGGGCTTTAGACCCTGTAAATGGTATGTTTTGGGCATGGAACACTGGATATATTTTCATGAAATTGGAGGGGACTTCTCAATTTTCATCCTCACCATATGCTATGTTGGAGTACCATATTGGCGGATTTAAAAAACCACATAATTGTATTCAAACTATTTCTTTGCCATTGAATAAATCAATTTTGATTGCCAATAATTACAACAAAACCATTGAAATAAAAACGGATGTTTTGGAAATTCTTAAAACTCCAATTAGTATTAATTTTTCAACATTATCATCAGTTACCGATTTTAATAATGCAACTATAATTGCTGATAATTACTCAGATATGTTTTCTATTCTGAAATTAAACGATGAAAAGTAAGATTTACATTGTTGTTTTGTTCACTGCAAGTTTTATAATCCTTGCATTTGTATCCCCAGAAGACCCTTATTTTCTAATCAGCAAAAAAGATGTCAGGCTAACTATCCCGAAAGGCTTTCCTGAACCGAGCTACACATTTAAAAACAACAAAATAACACCTGCCGGTTTTGTTTTGGGTAGAAAATTGTTTTATGACCCTATTTTATCAAAAGACAGCACAATTAGTTGCGGCAGTTGTCATCAACAATTTGCTGCCTTTTCGCACATTGATCATGGTTTAGCTCATGGCATTGGCGGGCGAATAGGTAAAAGGAATGTACCGGCACTTCAAAATCTTATTTGGAATAAAGAGTTTATGTGGGACGGAGGAATAAACCATCTTGAAGTTCAGGCAATAGCTCCTATTACCCATAAGGATGAAATGGACGAAAATCTCGATCATGTAATTTTAAAACTTAACCAACGAAATGATTATCGAATTGCTTTTTATAAGGCTTTTAAAGATTCAACCGTTACTTCTGAAAAAATGCTGAAGAGCCTTACTCAATTTATGGGCTTGATGATATCTGCTAATTCTAAATACGACAAATATATCTTAGGAAAAGCATCTTTTTCAGAGGAAGAAAAAAAAGGCTTAGCTTTATTTAGAAATAATTGTGCAAGTTGTCATAAAGAGCCACTTTTTTCAGACAACACTTTTAAAAGTAATGGAATACCTGTAAATACTATATTAAATGATGTGGGCAGAAAAAAAATAACTGGGATAGAATCAGATCAATATAAATTTAAAGTACCTAGTCTAAGAAACATTGAATTAACATTCCCTTACATGCATGATGGTCGATTTAGAAATCTTACAGAAGTTTTAAATTTCTATCGAGATTCTACAAAACACTCTGCCTATTCCGACCCTTTAATACATAAATTGAGCAAACTATCTAAAGAAGACATGAAACTAATTCATGCGTTCTTATTAACACTCACAGACAAAACATTTGTTTATGATAGAAGATTTGCGGATCCAAATTTTAGTAGAAAACAATGATTCTGTATTATCAGAACTCCAGCCCATATGAGGCATCCGATATCTATCTGTTTTAAAGAGTTTTTCGCCTTGGTAGGTGTTCCTTACCTGCCAATAATTTATAACATATTTAAAAAGCTTTTGTAATTTTCCATCTTGTCAACCCTGAAAAAAGTAGATAAATGTTTTTCAATGACTAATAAAACAATTAACGAACTCAATCCAATAATACCTCTTGTTTTGTACATTGCACATTTAAAACATAGTAAGTAGTATACCTGTTATTTTTACTGACCAAATTATAGCGATACATTTTGAACGAACGCATAATAGAAATAGCCGCAATAAACCCTGTACATATTTTCGGGGTTAACGATGTTAATATAGACCAATTACGTAAGTACTTCCCTAAGCTTAAAATTATAGCCCGTGGCAATAACATTAAGGTAATGGGCAAGGATGAAGACATGGATCTTTTTGAACAAAAGATAGAGCGCGTGGTAGAACACTACAACACCTTTAGTACACTTACCCCCAATGCGATAGATCGTATTATGGATAATGGTTTGGTTGAAAAAATTAGCCCTGCAGTGCTTGATAATGATATCATTGTTTACGGCAACAATGGCCTGGTAGTGCGCGCCCGTACCCCTAACCAGCTGAAGATTGTAGAAAGCTGTATGCAAAACGATATGGTGTTTGCCATTGGGCCTGCAGGTTCGGGTAAAACCTATACTGCGGTGGCACTGGCCGTTAAAGCACTTAAAAATAAAGAGGTTAAGCGTATTATACTTACCCGCCCTGCGGTAGAGGCAGGCGAAAACCTAGGCTTTTTACCGGGCGATATGCGCGAAAAACTCGACCCGTATTTACAACCTTTATATGATGCGTTAAACGATATGATTCCACCTGAAAAGCTGGCATCGTATTTCGAGAGCCGCGTGATACAAATTGCCCCCTTAGCCTTTATGCGTGGGCGTACACTTGATAATGCCTTTGCTATATTAGATGAGGCCCAAAACGCTACCGAAGGGCAAATGAAAATGTTCCTTACCCGTATGGGTCGTTCGGCTAAGTTTATCATTACAGGCGATATAAGCCAAACCGACTTACCCAAACACCAGCCTTCGGGGTTAATTCAGGCATCTAGGTTGCTAAAAGGAGTACCGGGCATTGATTTTGTAACCATGGATAGCCGCGATATTGTTCGCCACAAATTAGTTACCAGCATTGTAAATGCTTATGACAAAGCAGATAAGGAAAAAAAGAAGGAAAAGTAGCTAGCTGCCACCCTTTTTTTATCAAAAATTGCTCTTTGAATATTTATGGAGGCACTGCAGAACCTGCCGAGGTAATCAGAATTTTTACATATCGTTGGCAAAGCAAGATTGTAACATGCTACACTTATTTGTTACAACACTTTGTTATCCTACTTATAATTAATATATTTGCTTTGTTCGGACTATAAAAAATCAAATGAAAAAAAAATTACTCTTAGGTTTTTCTGCCTTCTTATTATCTGCCACAGCAAGCCAGGCTCAACAATTTGGCTTTGCCCGTTTGTATGATATAATGCAAACAAAATGCGTCAGCTGCCATAGCAACGCAACACCCCAAAGCGGTTTAGACCTTGAGGGTAGCGGTGGTAATATTACTGCTAAGCGCCAGGCGGTTTACAACAACCTGGTAAACATTACCCCGGCCAACGTTAGTGCTGCAGCTAAAGGGTATAAGTACATCCGTAAAGGGTATCCTGAAAAAAGCTTTTTATTTCGTAAAATTGCTCATTCAGGTTTTGAAAATGGGGAGTATACTTTAGACCAACCTGCAGAGGGTGCGCAAATGCCAAATGCCCAATCTGCACTAAGCAATGTTGAGGTTGAGTTATTCCGCCAATGGATATACTTTGGCGCTCCTCTTACAGCCAACGTAGCAAACGAAAGCTATATCAATACATACTACAGCGGCCTTGCTGTGCCAGCTATACCACCACCTGCAGCCCCCGCTCCGGGAACAGGCTTTCAGTTAAAACTGGGTAAAATATTCCTGGCCCCCGGCGAAGAGTTTGAGTATTACATTAAACGCGAGTTAGAATTGCCTGACACCGTTGAGGTAACCCGTATGGACCTTAAAATGAACTATTACTCTCACCACTTTATTGTATTTAAGTACGATCCGGGCCAAGAAAACAGCTTTAGCGATGGCTTACGTGTGGTAAACAACTCAAACGTATTCCCCGACCAAACTCGTTACCTAATGGCATGGACCAACCCAGGCGATATTTCTTTGCCTGCCGGCACTGCTTATACATTTCCTCAAAATACAGTTATCGATTTAAACTACCACATCAACAATTATAATACCGATAGTATTTTGGGTGCTGAAATGTATTTGAATATCTACTACCAGCCTAAAGGCACCGCCCAAAAAGAGATGTTTTCTGATATTATTATATATCCGCCAACAAGCCTTATAATACCGGCAACAAATACCGAGCTTACATACACCCATGCCGATTTTGAAAATGGAAGTAACCTCGTTTACAACCTATGGTCAATAAAATCTCACACCCATAAATACGGCAGCGATTTTGATGTTTATCTGCGCAATTCTGATGGCTCTAAAGGTCAACAGGTATATGAAGGGTTTATTGACGAAGAAAGTGGTGTTAACCTTGGCTATTATAACTGGAGCCATCCGCCAACAATCTATTACGAACCTCTTTTACCTTTTCCTATTAAAGATGGTTTAATACAGGAAGCCAAATTCCGGAACTGCTGTACCCAGCCATTTGTAACCTTTGGTTTAACTACTGAAGATGAAATGATGTTATACTATATGCAGTATACTGTTGATGTTGCCACAGGCACTAATGAGGTTACTAAAGACCTTCCAATGTTCGAAGCTTATCCTAACCCATTTAATGATGCTACTAATCTCCGTTTTTATCTTGATAAAAGCACAGCAGTTAGTGTTGAGGTTTATGACAATATGGGCCGCAAGGTATTTGCCCAAAACATGGGCTACCGATCACAGGGTTTAAACACCATTACACTTGATGCGGCTTCAGCAAACATGTCTAACGGTAATTATCTAATCCGTTTAACAGCAGGCAATAAAGTTGCCTCTAAACAGATAATGAAGGTTAACTAGTGACTTGGTAAATGGTTAAGTTGCAAAGAATTTTGGACTTAACCGTATAAAATAGTTTAAAGGGCCGGTACATTGTATCGGCCTTTTTACTACCCCCTGTAACCTGCTCTCTGATTATATAAACCAACTTAACCAAATCATTCTTGACCAACGGAAAACTAGCGGAAAGGTGGATAATATCAACAGTGCTATGATTCCAACTAAAGGCAGGGTTTCCATTTGCAGCCCCCAGCCAAATACTGTAGCAAATACTATCACTATCCCCGATGTCATGGCATAGCTAACGTACATAGCCCCAAAATAAAAACCGGGCTCCTTTTCAAAGCTTTTATCGCAATTAGGGCATCGTTTGTGCATCTCTGCTAATTTTGTCAGGTTATATGGGTTTTGGTCCTTAAATACGTAAGATACACCACAGTTTGGGCATTTACAGGTAATAATATTTTTCAGTGTGCTCATAAGGAACAAATTTCGTTAAGTTTCTTACACCAAACAGTAACATTGCACACATTTGCGCAACTTGTTTGTCTTATTAGGGTATAAAGGTTGTTTTATACCAACTGTATTTTGAACCACTGATACGCTTTATAACATACGCGCTTACAACGGCGCTGCTTTTGTTTGCTGTAACGCTTAAGGCCCAGGAAGAGGGACTTGAGGTGAGTGGTATCATTTCTCTAGACAAAGGTAGTGCAGAAGGTATTACTATTACTATACAAAAGAATGGAAAGGGTGGAAAAGAAATTTTGCCATCTTCAAGTGGTAAGTTTGGTATCACACTCGATTTTCAATCAGAATATACAATCATAATTGCTAAGTCTGGTTTTGTTACCCAGCGGGTAATGATAAATACCACCGTAAGCAAAGATCGTATTAAAGAAGGCTTTGTGCCTTACGAATTGAACCTAAATATTTTTGAAGGCGCTGAAGGTTTCAATAAGAACCTTACTCACCCGGTAGAAAAGGTGAGGTACTCTGATGATGTTAATGGATTCGATTTTGATGAAGGTATTAGGAAGGAATCAAAATCTGAGATTAAGGATATAAAGGCTGAAATTGTACTGAAGCGTACCGAGAATGAAGATAAGGTTAAGAAGGATGTAGAGGATAAGCTGAAGAAAGAAGCCGAAGCCAAAGCCAAGCTGGAACTGGAAGAGAAACTGAAAAAAGAAGCTGAAGAGAAAGCAAAGAAAGAAGCCGAGGAGAAAGACCGCCTGGATAGGGAAGCCAAAGCCAAGCTAGAAGCAGAAGAGAAAGCAAAGAAAGAAGCCGAGGAGAAAGACCGTTTGGATAGGGAAGCCAAAGCCAAGCTAGAGGCAGAAGAGAAAGCGAAGAAAGAAGCGGAGGAGAAAGACCGCCTGGATAGGGAGGCCAAAGCCAAGCTAGAAGCAGAAGAGAAAGCAAAGAAAGAAGCC
>CAMBQF010000058.1 GCA_945869825.1 Chitinophaga pinensis
CCCGCAAATACTATCACATAGTCTTCGTACAAGTTAAAGCTGGCCTCTATAGTAGGGTGGAAGTAGAAGCGGGTATTGGTATCCTGTATGCTTAAAAAGGCATTAACACCGGCACGCACCATGTATTTATCGCCCTGCGCCCTAAAGAAAGGCTTCAAGGTAACCAGATAGGTATTGATTGTATCTGGTATGGCGTTTATATTGCGGATATAGTCAAAGTAGCCCGCACCACCATAGCTAAGGTTGTTATTGTTAAACCAGGCCTTGCCACCAATGCTAAAGTAGTTCTCGGTGCTTTTAAAACGGTCGGCAAGGTAGTAATAGCGCATATCTATCTTGTGGTGTATCCTGCTCGAGTCGGCCACATAGTTGCTCTCCGCACTTAAGTTTACACCTATATGGTTAAAGTATTGCAGCACATCATCTTTGCTAAGGTTAAACTCGCTTGGGTTAAAGCCATAGTAGTGGCGGGCATTGCGGTTGTAGTATAAATCGCCCGCAAGGGTATGCTTGCCAATAAAGCTTTTACCGTATAACGATACCTCATTGGTACTATAACCTGCAGGCCCACGGTCTTTTATCTTTCCGGTTGATGACAGGTGCTTGTAGTGCAAACCTAGGCTCATGGTTTTAGAGCGAAGGCTGTTTACCCAAAGCTCACCATATGGGGTAGTATAGTTGCCAAAGCCCACCTTAGCGTGCGCACGGTACAGCTTTTCGCGGCCACCGTCTTTAATAGTAGCCGCTTTAATAGGGTCTAGTTCAAACCCGGTTTTAAACTGGCTTTGCACGGTGGTATAGTTAAGTACCGGTTGTTTGGGTACACTATCAGTAACCTTCGGGTTCTCGTAGTATTTGTTGGCCGGTGCCAGTTCAGGGCTGTAGGGACTGTCAACAATCACATCTCCGTTAACTCCCCCTTTGCCGGGTTGTGCCGCAACGTTTAAAACCGCTGCAAAACAAGCTATCGCTATTATTATCTTCTTGCTCATTAGTTTTCTGGTTGGGGTTCAACGTTAGGTTTGCTGTCTGCTCCGCCGGTGCCTATATCAATCTCATCAGGCTCATCGGGTGGTGCCAGCTTGGGCTTATTCTCTTCCTGGATAATCTTATTCAGCTTGGTTTGTGCCGCATCGCGCACATCATCATTGCCCTTGTAGTTATCCAATATACTTTGCAGGGTAAGCTTAGCCTGGTAAACGTTGCCTTGAGCGTAGTAGCTATCGGCCCACACCACAAAACCTTTGGCTACCCAGTAGCCGTAGCTGCTAAACTCGCTCGATAGTTCGGTGGCCAGCTTATCAACCGCCTTGTAGTCTTTCTCTTTAAAGGCAATCTCTACCAGGTTGTATTTAGCTTCGGCACCAAAAGCGCTCTTCTCCGATTTTGCTACCCGTTTAAACTCCGTTTTAGCAGTCAGTAAATCGCCCAGGGCCATAGCACAACGGCCTATGTAAATCTGCGCCTCAACAATAAGCGGCGGCAGTGCCTTTTCCGATCCTGTTACCTTATTAGCCGCGTCAATACACTGCTGGTATTGCTTAAGCTGGTAGTGGCAATACATTTGGCCTGCACGTGCATCCACCAGGTATTCGGGCTTCTCGCTTACGTTCTCCAGTTGCTCATAATCAGCCAAGGCATCGGTAAAGTTGCTTTTCTTGTAGTTGATGTAACCCGCCCGCAGCAACGATTTTTCAGTATACCGGCTGGTCGGTTTAAGTATTACGTAGTTATAGTCTGGCAAAGCATTTACAATATTGCCTTTGTCAAATTCACACTCAGCACGGTAGTAGTGCGCCTGTAATATAAAGATACCGTTAGGGTACTTATCTACATATGTTTTAAAGGCTGGTATGGCTTTGTCGCATTCGCCTTTTGAGTAGGCACGGAAAGCCGCCTCATAGGTCGATGAGTCTAAATCGGCCACATCAGCCCCTTGTGGCAACGATCCTATCAGGTTGGTGTATATCGTTATATCGTTGTTCTCAATAGCAATATCCTTAATATGCGTCAGGGCAGTAGCAGCCACATCGGTGTTAGGGTACTTCTCTACTATCTCCTTAAACATCTTCAGTGCCGTTTGGTCGTCGTTGTTGGCATAATGCAACAGGGCTATTTTCAGCTTGGCGTTTTTGCCCAGTTCGCTGTTGGGGTGGTCGGTAAGCACCTGCTGGTAATACACCATCGCCTGGGTATTGTCGTTCAAAAACTCATACGCCTGGCCTGCTTCATATTTAGAGTCATCCAAATACTGCGATTTTGGGAACTGTTCTATCAGCTTTTTAAGCGTTTCTACCTTGGTTTTATTATCTCCACCCAAGCCAGATACGATGGCCTTTTGGAACAATGCATAGTCTGACCCGCCCGCTTTTTTATCCGATGCCTGTCCATAAAAATCAGCCGCCAACAGGTATTCTTTGTTGATAAAGTAGCTGTCGCCAATGCGCAGCAGGGCGTCGCTAATCATTTTGTTTTCTGATGATGGCGCATCTTTTACATACTTGCGGAACGCACTGGCCGACTTGGTATATTCCTTTAGCTTATAATAGCCGTAGCCTATATTGTAGTTAGCCTTGTTAAACTCTGGCAAGCCTGCCGAACCTGGTGCTTCCTGAAACTCATCAAAGCTTATAATCGAAAGTGCATAATCATTAATCCTATATTGGGCTTCGCCTTTCCAGTATTTAGCCAATGCAAAGTAGGTCTTGTTAAAGTTTGATCCGGCCGACTTATCAAAGAAACCAATCGCCTCTGTATACTTCTGGTCGTTAAACAACTCAACCCCTCGGAAGAAGGCTATCTTCTGGTAAGCCTCTTTCATCTTAAGGTCTTTCACCTTTATCTTGTCGAGCGATTCTAATGCTTTGTTGTAGTTCTTAGTAGTCAGGTATACACTTACCAAATATCCGTATGCCTCATCCTTGCGGTCTGATTTTGGGTACTTCTTAATATACGATTCAAAGGCATCTATCGCGTCGCCATAAGGGTTCATCGCCAGTTCGTACGACAGTTTGGCAAAGTTGAACAAGGCATCTTCTTCAATTTTGGTGTCGAATGATGTGCGCGAGGCTGCGCCAAATTCATACCTGGCCATAGGCTTATTACCCAGCTGCAAATAGCTGGTCCCTAAATGGTAATGGGCATTTTGGCTTAGCGAGTCTTCATTGCCAACCGCCTCTTTAAATTCATCAACAGCTTTAGTGTAATTACCGCTTTTGTAGTAGGCATAGCCTAGCTGGTAAGCATCAAACCTATCGCTCTTGCCGCTTTTATCCCTGTACTTCTCTAGGTAGGGTATGGCTTCGCTGTACTTGCCTGTTCGGTAATACGATTCGCCAATTATCCTAGCAATCTCAGGGCCACGCTTGGTGTTGGCAGAGTCTAGCAGGCTCGGCGAGTATTCTATCACCTTATCATATTTGCCTTGCAGGTAATATAGCTGGCTTATATAGTAAGGCACTATAGCTTTAAACGATGGGTCGGTTTGCAGCTTTAAAAAGCCATTCAGCGCAGTGTCATACTTTTTCTGTATATAGTATATATGGGCTGTATAGTATATGGCCGTGTTGGTGTAAGCCGATTGTTTTTTGGTCAATGCGTCAAACATACTCAATGCCTTGCTATAGTCTTCTTTAGAGAAATAGCTATAGCCAAGCTTGTAGCGGTACTCATCTTCCTGCTCTTCGGTAAGGGAGCTTACTTCCACCTTTTCAAAATACGGTATGGCCTTTTTGTAGTTTTTACCGCCATAGTAATACTTGCCAAGCTCAAAGTTGGCCTGGTTTTGGCGGTTGTTGCCGGGGTATTTATCAAGGTAGGTAAGCAATAGGTACTCCCCGTCTTTGTTTTGCAGCTCTAGCGCGCACAAAGCGGCGTAAAACTGCGCGTCTGCTGTTAGCAGCGTCGGTTTCGATAGTTTTATAAATTCGTTGAATTTTTGTTGCGCCGCACCAAATTTCTGGTGGTTATAAAGCTCTATACCGTCGTGGTATAGTCCTTCAGGCTCAATGTAAGCGGCGGTTTGTTGCGCGTGAAGTGGTATAGAACATACTATTCCCATCAACGCCACCACCTGTATAATAACAAGCTTTAGCTTATCCATGTAGTTACCGTAAATTAATCAGGTAAAGTTAGCGCTACGCTTTATGGGATGAGGATTAAGGTTATGAGAGTTATTAACGCAATTACGTTAAAAGGGTTACGCGTTATTTTTGGGCATATCATACAATAACATTTATCATAATACGTCTATAGTTTATGTATTGAAAAATAAATAACCTGTTTTTTGGAAACTATCTTTTTGTTTTTATTCTGTAACTATTAATACCAATGGAAACCTAGGAAACTCAAGGTGTATCTTTTTTTAAACCAACAAATATGTTAAAAAAATATGGGTGCAAATAGCCTGTTTATTCCTAATTTCGCCAAGTTTTAGCAAAGAGTATGATTAAACTCTATAAATTTTCCATAGCCGCCTTGCTTGCCTTTTTGGCAACCAACATATCTGCACAAAGTATATCGGGCACAGTTACTGATAGTGTAACTACACAACCTGTAATGTTCGCTACCGTGGCAGCAAATGCCCAAACTGCGGCGTTTACTGATGTATCTGGCAACTACAAGCTTAGTGTTAAGCCGGGCACCTATACCGTTACGGTAAAACAGCTGGGCTATCAAACCTATACTAAGGTGGTTACTGTTGCCGCAGGCGAAAATGTTACCATGGATGTATTGTACAGCAAGCAAACCAAAAACCTGGGTACTGTTGTTATTACCGGTGGGCAGTACGATAAGCGTATAAATGAAGAAACCATATCTATCGATGTAGTTAAAGATTACATTATAAAAAACAACGCAGTACAAAGCCTTAGCGATGTTGTAGCACGCACACCCGGTGTAACGGTTATCGATGGGCAGGCAAACATACGCGGTGGTAGCGGTTATGCCTACGGTGTTGGTAGCCGTGTTATGTTGTTGGTAGATAATATGCCGCTTGTTCGTGGCGATTGGGGCGACCTTAACTGGAACTTTGTGCCTTTAGAAAATGCCGAACAGGTAGAGGTTGTTAAAGGCGCTGCATCAGTATTATATGGTTCTGCCGCCCTTAATGGGGTAATAAACGTTCGTACCGCTTGGCCTATGGATTCTGTGCCAGAAACTAAAGTGCAGGTGTTTAGCGGCGTGTATATGAACCCAAAGCGCGAAGAGTTGCGCTGGTGGCAGCGCAGCCAAAGCCCAAACTTTGTAGGTGGGTTCTTCAACCATAAACGTAAAATTAAAAATGTAGACCTTGTTATTGGGGGTAATTTTAACCAGCTTAGCAGCTACATGCAAAGTAATGATAACCAGCAGTTCCGCCTTAATGGTAAAGTACGTGTACATAGCAAAATACCTGGCTTAATATGGGGCGTAAATGCTAATATAATGTACAACCAGTACGACCGTATGATATTTTGGGAGAATGCTGATGGTGGCGCTTACAAACCATATCCGGGTGTAACATCAAATGAACAGTATTATAATATCAATATTGACCCGAATATTACTTACATTACTCCTAAAAACATTAAACATACCCTGCGCATGCGTTACTACAATGTAACAATGTTGCGCAATAAAAATTTTGATAATTACAACAATCAGTTCTTTGGCGAATATCAGTTTCAGAAGCGTACTACCAAAGGCTGGGTATTTACTACTGGCGTAGCAGGAAGTATTGGTTTTACTCAAAGCACTGTTATTGGCGATGCTACTGCAAGGACATATTATGGCGGTGTTTACGCCCAGGTTGAGAAAAAACTATGGGAACGCTTGTCTGTTGTTGGTGGTGTTCGTTACGAGCTCAATGTATTTAGCCCACCGCAAAAAATTGCAGGGTTTGATACAATTCCCGTTTTCATTCCCGATTTTTCAATTCCTGTATTCCGCTTCGGTGCCAACTATGCGATTAATGAGTTTAATAATATCCGCGCATCGTGGGGCCAGGGCTTCCGTTCGCCAAGCGTAGTTGAACGTTTTGTAAAAGGCGAGATTGGACCGCTGGTGTTTTTTGCAAACCCTGCTATTAAGCCTGAATATGGCTGGAATGCTGAGGTTGCTTATAAACGCCAGTTTACTGGCGAAAAATTCCAGGGCTATTTTGATTTTGCTCTGTTTTGGAATGAGTATCGTCAAATGACTGAGTTTGTGTTCGATTTATATCCACAAATACAAGAGGGTACGGGTATTGAATATTATACCCCCGGCTTTAAAAACCTTAACCGCGAGCGTAGTCGCATTGCAGGTTTTGAGGTTAGCGGCAATGGCGAATGGCTTATAAATGCCAACCAATCGTTCCGCTTTTTTGGTGGCTATACTTACTACTACCCCGGCGATTTACAAGGAGATACCGCCCAGCGTAAAGTGGGTAACTACCTGGCTAATGCATGGCGTGCACTGGTTAATCCCGATTCGCTGGTTATTACCAAAATGCTTACTTACCGTATGAACCACTCGGTTCGCTTAGACCTTGAATATCAGATTGGCCGCTTTAAAATAGGTACCACCGGTACATACAATAGTTTTATGAATAAGATAGACCCTGTGTTTAATACATTCATTCCTGGCCTGGCCGATTACAGGGCTAAAAACAACAAAGGCAAACTTATTATTGATGCCCGCTTGGTATTCGATCTGAAACATAGCAACTCTGTAGGTTTGGTAGTGCGTAACATATTTAATACTGAGTACTCTTTTAGGCCCGGTATTATGGAGGCGCCTACAAGCATAACCTTCCAATATTCGCACAAGTTCTAATATGCAACGTGTAAACCCCGCCCAACTATTCCAAAGTGTTGCAACACGCTTTAGAGCAGAAAAGGCCATTGGGGTAACGCTTACCTTTCATTTTGATATTTCAGCTCCCGGTACCTGTCAATACACTATTGTTATAGCTAATGGTGTATGTGCTGTTACTGAAGGTTTACAAGGTACCCCCAATTGTTTAATAGAAACAGACGGCGATACTTATGTAGGGCTTGAAACGGCAGCTATAAATCCGCAGGATGCCTTAATGCAAGGCAAGGTAAAAGTTAGCAACCTGATGGATATGCTGGCGTTTGCAAAACTGTTTAAAAAGTTTGAAGTTACCACCGCCACACAACAGGGTAGGGGCAAAAGGCAGCTGCCTGTTGGGCCCCTAACCGGTATACGTGTTATAGATTTTACCCGCTTGCTACCTGGCCCATTGGCTACCATGTTTATGGCCGAGATGGGGGCAGAGGTGCTCAAAATTGAAGATAAAAACTCTCCTGATTATATACGCACATTCCCACCTTTTATAAATGGGATATCGGCCTATTACTTAGCCCTTAATACTGGTAAGTACAGTGTTTCTGTTGATTTAAGGACAGAGAAGCAACGCCTTATCGAACTGATAAAAACAGCCGATGTGTTGGTTGAACAATACCGCCCCGGAGTAATGGCCGATATGGGCTTAGGCTACGAAATCCTTAAGCAGATTAACCCTCGGTTGATTTATATATCAATAACAGGCTACGGGCAAAGTAACAGCAATGCGCAACTGGCCGGCCACGATTTAAATTACCTGGCAGCCTCAGGCCTTTTGGGGCTAAATAAAGATGTTAATGGCAAACCGGTTATGCCGGGCTTTCAGTTGGCCGATGTTGGTGGTGGTAGCTACCTTGCCCTTACGGCTTGCACAGCCGCCCTTTATGAGCGTGAAAAGACTGGCATGGGCAAGTTTATAGATGTGTCTATGGCTAACGCTGTGTTGCCCCTGTTGGCGCTTCCGTTTGCAAGCCAGCAGGCGCAAGGTCATACAATTACAGAATTGGGCGGCGCCTTGGCTAACTATAACATTTATCGATGTGCCGATGGAAAGTATATAGCCTTGGGTGCCTTAGAACCTAAATTTTGGGCTGGCTTTTGTAAAATAATTGATAAACCTGAGTGGGTAAACCTTATTGCCAAACAAGATGTGGCAACTGTTGATGCGTTAAAGAATGATTTGGAAGCTGTATTCAGCCAAAAGCCCGCAGCAGAATGGGAGGCCTTAGGCAACAATGCCGATGTATGCATTACCGTAATAAGGGATTTGGAAGACCTGGCTACAGATAGCTTTTTGAATTCAACAAGAGCCTTTAATATTATCATAACCGATGGGCATCAGTTAAAAACGATGGCTTTTCCCGTAAATTTTTCAGGCGCTAATAATAATTTGCCTGCCGCCCCATTTTTAGGCGAAGACAATAACCTGTTTTAATTTTTCAATGTACTCTAAATAAAAAGCCCGCTAACTTACAGTTAACGGACTTCTTTTTCTTTGGCCAAAGAAGATAAATAATTGTGAAATTATTTTTTCTTCTCTTCTACCTTAGGAGCTTCTACTTTGGCAGAATCTACTTTAGTAGTGTCAACAGCTGGAGTAGCAGCAGCAGCAAGAGCGCTGTCAGCTTTAACTTTAGCGATTGAATCAGCTACGCGAATAGAATCAGCTTTCTTTTTGTCAGCATCTTCGCCTTTAGGGCCGCAAGCTACAAAAAGCACTGATAAACCAAGAAGACCAGCAATAAGAGCTTTTTTCATTGTTTGTGTTTTTTGAATTGTGTTAGGTTAAATATAAAAACGGGTGCAAATTTAGATATATATTTCATATCTACAACACATTGTATCAAAAAAGGGTGTGTTTTTTTAACACACCCTTTTTAATAAATATCTAAAAGGCTTGTTAGTTTCCGCCTTTAAGGTTTTTTATAACCTTGATGTTTTCAGCGTCTTTTTTCTTTTCTGCCGGAGTTTTGTCGTTACCTTTTAAGTCTTTAATAACGTCCATGTTCTTTTGGTCCTTGGTTTTAACTGGGGCATTTGGCTTTTTAGCAGCAAGGGCAGCTAATGAATCTGTTACTTGTTTTACAGAATCTTCGTAAGCAATCAGCTTCATTGCATTAGCAATAGAGTCTTGCTCAAGTTTTGCTTTGGCTTCTGCTGCAGCAATAGAGTCGTTTTTAGCTTTTTCTTTCAAAGCCTTTTCTTCGGCGCTAGGGCCACAAGCGTAAAACAAGGCAATGCTTGCTACTGCTAATACGGTTACAATCTTTTTCATAGTTTTCAAGTTATTGTCTGAATGATGCAAAATTATTCTTTTTTCCATAACACACATTTTTTTAAAACAAATTTTATCAATTAAAAGTTTAAAGTATATCTTTGCACGCTCGTAAACCATCTTAATAATCATATACTATGAAAATTTTTAACTTGAATTTCAAAAACTTGGTAGGCGCTACATTGGTTGCTTCTACGTTATTCCTTGGTACGGTATCTATGACTTCTTGCGGTAAAGTAGAAGGTTGTACTGATCCTGCCGCTTCTAACTACGATGCTGACGCTACTGATGATGATGGCTCTTGTACTTACTGCGGTTGTACAGACAACACTGCTAACAACTACGATGCTACTGCTACTTGCGATAACGGTTCATGTACTTACGACCGTGAAGCTTTCATCGGCTCATATGCTACCAACGAAACTTGTACTTCTGGTACCTACTCTTACAGTATGACTATTGCTGCAGGTTCTCAAAACACTGTAACAATCATCCTAACTAACTTAGGTAACTTCTCTAACAACGTATTGAATGCTACAGTTAGCGGTACTAACCTTACTATCGCTTCTCAAACGTTAACTATCCAAGGTACTGCTGTTACTTTTGTTGGTCAAGGTACACTAAACGGTAACACGTTAACTATTAACTACTCGGCTACTTACAACGGTACTACTGATACTTGTACTGCTACTGGTATCAAACAATAATTTGTTGATACAATATAGTATTAAAGAGGCGCCCATAAGGCGCCTCTTTGTATTTTTACCCTTGGATATAATTTAAAAGGATTTTGGAAGAAGGACACAAAAAGAGGGTGAGGTTTATTATCAACCCTATTTCCGGCATTGGTCGTAAAAATAAAATTCAGGGCCAGATAGATAAATACCTTGACCATACTAAGTTTGATTATGATATAGTATATACCGAAGGACCCAAACATGCTAACGAGCTCAGCAAAGAAGCATCTGATGCTGGCTTTGATGTTGTAGTAGCCGTAGGCGGCGATGGGTCGGCACACGAGGTGGGTTCTTCTTTAATTGGCACTAATACATCATTGGCTATCATTCCTGCTGGTTCAGGCAACGGATTAGCACGCTACCTAAAGCTACCAATGAACCATAAAAAGGCCATTGAGCGTATCAATCAATACAATGTTAAACGTATTGATACCGGCATTATAAACGGCGAGCCTTTTTTAAGCACCACAGGTATGGGCTTCGATGCCTTTATAGCCTGGAAGTTTGCCCTTTTTGGCTCACGTGGTTTATTCTCTTATGTATGGCTGATTTTTCAGGAGTACTTTAGGTATAAACCCAAAGAGTATAAAATTGAGGTTAATGGCGAGGTGATAGATACTAAAGCCTTTGTAGTTATTTGTGGCAATAGCAATCAGTGGGGTAACAACGCTATTATAGCCCCAAGAGCTGAGATTGACGATGGTATACTTGACCTTGCCGTTTGCAAACCCTTCCCATTTTATGCAGTTTTTGTTATGGCATCGTTACTAATGGCAGGCTCAATAGAAGAGTCGCCGTATATGACAATTTACCGCGGTGCCGAAATGAAGATTACCCAAACTACCGTTTTAGCCCATGTTGATGGGGAACCCGTTAGGCTTGGCCGCGAACTTAATATATCTGTAAACCCTCTATCGCTAAACGTTTTGGTTTAAATTTGTATAAAATTAATTGATATGAAAAATATATTCCTTTCGGTAATACTATCGGCCTTTGTAGCTTTTGTAGCCGTTGGCCAGACAGAGCAAACCTATGGCGCCAAAATTACCCGCGACAATGCTGTTTCGGTAGCTAAGTTTAAAGAAGACATTAAAGGCAAAGACTCATTGAGGGTTAAGCTGGAAGCACCTATTATTGAGGCTTGCAAAGTAAAAGGCTGCTGGATGAATGTTGACCTTGGCAACGGACAAACAATGATGGTGCGTTTTAAAGACTATGGCTTTTTTGTGCCTAAAGATAGCGGTGGCAAAACAGCTGTAATGGAAGGCTATGCTTATACTGAAGTAGTAGGTGTTGATATGCTTAAGCATTACGCTAAAGATGCAGGTAAAAGCAAGAAAGAAATTGCCGCCATTACTCAACCTGAAACCCGCCTAACGTTTACCGCCGACGGAGTCATTATATACTAAAAGCCTCTCATAAAGGCCAATAACGTAAACAAAAAAATCCCCGCCCCCTAAACAGGGCGGGGATTTTTGCTACAAGCTACAAGCTAAATTACTCTTTCACAAACCGCTTAACGGTTTGGTTTGCCTTATCATTAAGGCGGATAAAGTATACACCGCTGTTTAAACCTACAATATCAATACCGTTGTTGTAAACACCATTAAGCACCTCTTGGCCTGTAATGTTATATATGGTATAGTTTAGGGTAACTCCACTGTTTAAAAACAACTTGTTGGTAGCAGGGTTAGGGTACAGGCTTATTTTATCTACTGCAAATTCATTTACAGCTTGTGGCTCTGCTTGTATCTTATCAACAATTACATCGTCAATATAAATACCATCGCCGTTCACGCCTTGGTCAGAGTATAAGCCAAAACGGATATACACCTGCTGACCTGCAAACATGCTAAGGTCTATTTGCTCATCAACCCAACCGTCTTTAGTACCATCGTATATAGGTTGTTCAAAATCCTGATTTATGGTGCCATCGTGGGTATATTTTCCACAAAGTGGTGTCCAGCTTTGTCCGTCGGGCGATGCTGTTATCTGTGCATAATCATAAGCCGCTTCAATATCCCATTTGGCTTTAAAACGAAGGTATGCCTGTGTAGCATCTGTTAAATCTACCTTTTGGGTACTGCGCATGGTGCGGCTGGTATTGTTTCCGTAGTTACCGTTTGGCGAGTCGGCTAACGAGTTTGGGGCACTAAAAAATGTAGTTGTACTCAATCCCCAGCCGTTGCTTATTGTCCAGTCGCTTAATGGCGCTCCCGTGTTTTGGAAAGCTATTGTACCTGCACCGTACAGTTTGGTAATAGTATCGTACTTGCTGTATAAGCCATTGTTTACTTCTAATACAAACCTTACCTGCGCTCCGTCTAATAAATTAGCGGGTAGGGTGTAGGCTATAGAATCTACTGCTGTTTCTCCTAGTGTAAGGCCCGACTGCACTTGCGCCGCACCAACACTTAGTATGTTGTTTAGCGGGGTGATTGTTACTGTAAAATTACCATCGGCTATACCCAAACGCTGCAGCGAGTATTTAAAATAGCCCGTTGGATTAGCTCCTAATATAATGGGGGTTTGGTCTGATAAAACTCCGTAATTACCCGCAACCAAAGCCAGTTTCAGGTTCATGTCTACCTGTTCTTTACACTCAGGTATAATACGGTCTATAGCGGGCCAAAAACCATCATCCTGTGTGCCTAATTCCGGCGTCATAGCCCATACTTTAGGTTTATTGGTAATATCGCCGTATGCCCAGTCGTCAGAGTCGCCTGCTGCAGGGTAAAGGGCTGAGCTTTGAATATTAGCCAATGTATTGCGCCTAACCATATCAGCTGATATTGCAATAAAAGCATCATGGTCTTCACACTGCAACATATCGGTATACCCCCATGGGTATAGCAATAAGTCAGAATAAGTGTGGTAGTTTAATGCTGTTACAAATGTATGTTCTTCAATAAAAAAGCGCATGGCCTGTGTTTCTGGCTCAGAAAAAGGTCCTGTACCGCGGTAGGTTTCTGCACTAGTAACAGTTGAAGCGCCTTCGCCGCCCCACTCATAGCTGTAGTTACGGTTAAGGTCTACACCAAAAGTTCCGTCGCCGTTATTGCGGCGGTTTTTACGCCACATGCCGCCGCCATTTGGATTTTGAGTTTGGTTGTATACATATCCGTCGGGATTTATTACAGGTACAAAAAACAACTCGTTGTTGTTTACCACATCCTGCACATCGGGATTGGTAGCATAGTTTTCAAGTAAAAAGTACATGTAAAATATAAGCTGAGACAGGCCCAGCGGTTCGCGGGCATGGTGTATGGCGGTGTACAAAACCTGTGGCTCGGCACTTTCATTTTGGTTTACATTGTCCGATAGTTTAACCCAGTATATAGGCCTTCCTCCGGCGGTTTGGTAGTTGCCTATAGGCGCTTTTACCGTTATAAGGTTAGGGTACAATGCAGCCATATTGTCCAGATGGCCAATAAACTCATCATAGGTGAAAAATCCACCCATCGACCCTAACGCAAATTCTGTTGGCACAGGCACATCAATAGGCCCGCCACAGCCAGTTGCCTGTGTACTGTTGCCGCTTTGCGGGGCTTTGCTTTTGGTATTGTTGCGGTTGGCATAAAAGGCCGAAACATCGGCAATTAAAATGTCGCAGGTTAAGCCAGCATCTTTCACTTTTTGAATTTCTTCGCTGTTCAGGTCGGTCTCAAAATGGTCTTTAACCCAAACACCATGGTCGGCGGCAATAGGCAACGCGTTTAACTTCTTCAGTTCATCTGCATTGCTTACTTGTATACTAACCCTTGAATATGTCTGGCTGAATGAGGTTCCTGCCAAAACCATAATAAATAAGCCTGCTACTATGGCTTTAATTGATTTCATAGAATATAAATTAGGAATATAAACTGCAATTTATGAATAAAACGCCTTACATGTATGCATATTAAAAGCGTGGTTTTGCCTTATAAATCATTTCAAAATTTCTTCAACAAACATGCGTGCCACCACCTTGTCTACAGGCAAGGTCAGGTCTTCTTCTTTTAGGCTATGCAATGGGTGCCAGCGCAGGTTTTGGGCATCTTCAATACCCGGTAGGTTTTCATATTGTTCTTTTACTGTTGGCAGAGCCGATGTATCATCGTCTGTTTCTACCACATAGTAAATACTAATAAGCTGGCCCTTGCTATTAAACTGCGATAGAACAAAAAAATCGGTGGTGTAAAAATGGCGTACAATGCGCACATTCAATCCCGTCTCTTCCATAAATTCGCGGATAACACACTCTGCTGCCCCCTCGCCAAACTCAAGCCCGCCACCGGGTAGCTTGGTCATGTAAGTGCCGTTGCAATATTCGTCAGACACCAGCAGGTGTCCGTCTTTTACTAACAATCCGTATACGCGTACGTTAAAATATCTGTCCATTAATTTTTATAAAATTTGTTACTGTAAGATTGATATAATAGAATATCCCCGGCTAAAGTTTTATTTGCAACAGCATTAAAATGTGTGTCGCTATTTAAATATAAGTCGGGTATTCTAAAGCACACATATAATGAACCCATGTCAAACAATAACTTTTCTCTTTCACAAATGGGATAAATAGCCCTTGTAATACCAGACATTTTATCTGTTTTAAAACCTAATTCCTTTGCCAGAAAGAGTTCTTTGGGTTCAATAGTCATTATTACTAGGTTTAATTTTTTAGTTTGAACTAGCTTCTTAACGTTGGTAATTGTACCAACCAGTTTGGGGAAATTCTTATGCTTGGTAACAATTATCGAATCCATTACAGCCTGCTCTAAATATGGCTTATAGTATAATGTCTTAATATCGCTAACCCTACGCGTATTAGTTATTGTTTGCATCACCCCCTTATCTGCCAATGCTTTTGGGTTTACTATTTCTAAAAACGACGTTCTCAATGGCGATTTCTTTCTGAAGATATAAAAATCGTCGCGCCAGTTTGTTTTCCTATCTGCAACATTTACACTATCAAACCGCCCTGCTAAGTCGTTACCTGTAAAAAGCAGCCATACTACCGTGCAGGTATCGGCCTTGTTAATCTTGTCAACCTCCTGCCTTAAGGTATAAAACTCCTGCCATGGACCATAGCCGGGCAGGCTCAGGTTGTAGGTTTCCATGCCGTCTCTACGCAGGTAGTCGGCAATATTTTCCCCATCGGTCATAGCCCCAAATCCAAAAGAGTCGCCAATTAGTAGCACCTTGTTTTTTTTATTTTTTTGGCCTATAGGGTTACGGTAACCCAGTTCATCTATCTGGCAAATTATCTTCCGCGTTTGTGGATATTCTCTGGTTAGCTTTCCCATTTCGGCCAAATCGCCATAGCGAGCACTATCATAAATTATCTGGTTGGGCCGGTACTTAAAAATGGTCTCCACATCGCTTTCTAAACGCTCACCGGGGGGCTTTGGGCTGTATATTTGGTATAAATGGTAACCTAGGTCAATGGTTGATGCTGATACCCATACTGCAAATAGGCTTACTAATATATTGGTAAACAGGTTTTTATATTGATTTAGGGTGTTGCGCAATACCCATAAAACAATGAACAGGCAAATTGTGGATAAAAGCTCTTTTGGCTGTAATAGCCCTGATGCAAAGCTAAGGCCGGCAGCAACCAGCAGTATAACTATGAATATGAGGTGTTTACCTATGTTATTTTTAGAAACCAAAGCGCGTTTTATTACGTTCAATGCGCTTCAAAGTTAATCGTAACTTTGCAGTAACCAACCAAACATGTCGGCACAAAAAAAGAAGGTTTCGTACTGGAAGTATATTAAGTGGATTTGGCTCATCAGCTTTACCCCGCTTTTCATTCTCGGCTTCCTTATTATATTAGTTTATTTTGGCGCTTTTGGCCGCCTGCCCAGTTTTGAGGAGCTGGAAAACCCACGCAGCGTTTTAGCATCAGAGGTGTATACCGCCGACCAAAAACTGTTGGGTAAATATTTTATTGAAAATCGCTCTAATGTAAAGTATGAGCAGCTATCGCCAAACTTGGTAAACGCGCTTATTTCTACTGAAGATGAACGTTTTTTTGAGCACTCAGGCGTTGACTTAGAAGCCCTTGTACGGGTACTTTTTCGCACCGTTATCAGTGGCGATAAAGGTGGTGGCGGTGGTAGTACCATCACCCAGCAGTTGGCTAAAAACCTTTATCAACGCGATAGTATAGCCTCTAAATCCAAATCGGGCCTGGCAGTTAGCAAGGTTAAAGAGTGGATTACCGCCGTTAAACTGGAGAAAAGCTATACCAAAGAAGAGATTATTGCCCTTTATTTTAATACGGTAGATTTTAGCAGTAATGCTTTTGGTATCCGCTCAGCTGCTAATACGTATTTTGGCACAACGCCCGATTCGTTAAATATACAGGAAGCCGCTATGTTGGTGGGTATGCTTAAAGCGCCTACCAGTTACAATCCTAAAATACATCCTGATGCTTCTTTAATACGCCGCAACACAGTGCTGTATCAAATGAAGCGCAATAAGTACATAACACAGGCACAGTTCGACTCGTTGAAGACATTGCCTATTGTGTTGAAGTATTCGGTAGAGAGCCAAAACTCGGGCATGGCCCCTTATTTCAGGGAGTACCTGCGCGATGATTTGGAAAAATGGTGTAAAGAGAACAAAAAGCCTGATGGTACTACCTACAACCTGTATAAAGACGGCTTGAAAATTTATACCACTGTAAACTCTAGAATGCAAAGCTATGCCGAACAGGCTGTGAAAGAGCATTTAAAGAAACTGCAAAAAGACTTTTTTGCCCATTGGAAAGGATATAAAAATGCCCCTTACGATGATTTAGATGATAAGCAGATAAACGTCATCCTGCGTTCGGCTATGCTTAGCAGCGACCGTTACCATTCTATGAAGCGCGCTGGTGTTAACGAGAAAGACATTGAGCGTGCATTTAAGAAACCAGTGAAAATGAAAATTTTTACCTGGAATGGAGACAGCACCGTTACCATGAGCCCCTGGGATTCTATCCGTTACCATAAATCGTTTTTACAAACTGGCTTTATGTCTATGGAGCCGCAAACGGGCTATGTACGCGCATGGGTAGGTGGTATAAATCACTACTACTTTAAGTACGACCATGTAAAGGTGGCCAAACGCCAGGTAGGTTCTACCTTTAAGCCTTTTGTTTACGGCGTAGCCATGCAAAGTGGCCTGTCGCCATGCTATATGGCGCCTAATGTTACCATTAGTGTGCCCGATGGTGATAAGGTTTGGGTACCATCAAATTCAAGCAAATACAAAGAGGGGCAAATGATGACTCTTAAAGATGCGCTTGCTCATTCAGTAAACAAGGTTTCTGCCTTTTTAATTTTGAAGTTTGGAGTTAGCAAGGTTATTGAGTTTGCGCGCAAAGTAGGCATTAGCAGTTACCTGCCTCATTATCCATCATTGTGTTTAGGTACGGCCGATTTGTCTGTATTTGAAATGGTTGGAGCTAACTCAACATTTGCCAACAAAGGCACGTGGACAGAGCCTATTTACATTACCCGTATTGAAGATAAGTATGGAAACGTACTGGCTGAGTTTACACCTAAGAAAAACGAGGCTATGAGCGAGGAAACAGCTTTCCTTATCCTGTCATTAATGAAAGGTGTTGTTGAAGAAGGTACCGGAGGGCGCTTACGTTCTATATACAAAATACCATACCCTGTTGCAGGTAAAACGGGTACAACACAAAACAACTCTGATGGTTGGTTTATGGGTATTACTCCTGACCTTGTATCGGGTGTATGGGTAGGCTGCGAAGACCGTGCAGCCCACTTCCGTACAACAGCCCTAGGTCAGGGTGCCAGCATGGCCCTACCTATTTGGGCTTTGTTTATGAAAAAGGTATATGCCGACCCATCAATAAAAATATCGAAAGGTGATTTTGAACGCCCTAAAGGCGAAATGACCATAGAAACCGACTGTGGCAAATACAACCAAAGTGGTGAAACCAGCGGCCAAAATTTTAACAGCGGCGATGGTGGCGACGGTGGTGTTAACTACATCGTAAAACCCGAACCTCCCGTAGTCCCTAAAAATTAAGTTTGTAGAAATATAGTTGCCCAACAAAAATCCCCGCCCCCTAAACGGGTGGGGATTTTTGCTACACGCTACAATACCTTCAATCCCTCTTTTATACGTTGCTCACCGTAGTAAGCGTATCGCCCTGTTTACGGATAATACCATCAAT
>CAMBQF010000059.1 GCA_945869825.1 Chitinophaga pinensis
CTACAACCCTGTGGGTTTGAGAACATCCCCTCTTGAGAGGGGTGGTTGGCGCCAAGGCGCCAAAAGGGGTGTGTAAAATAGGAAGAACACACCTCCCCCCTGACAAGTCAGGGGTACTCCTCTCAAGAGGAGATAAAAAACAATTGTAAAAAGTAAACTATACCAACAAAAAAGGAAGTGCAAAAACGTGAAAATTTATTACAACAGAAAGGCTTTGAGAGGGGTAAACTATTTACCGATACAGAAGCGAGAGAAGATAGAACCGAGTATATCCTCTGGCGTTATTTGCCCGGTAATTTCGCCCAGGTGGTAAAGGGCCTGGCGCAGGTCTATGGCAAGAAAATCGCCGCTGGTGCGGTTGGCTATGCCGGTGTTAACCTTATCTAATGCCGCAGAGGCGTTTTTAAGGGCCTCATAGTGGCGCAGGTTGGTTACTACCAGTTCGCTACCCGTATTTTCGGCTATGTCGCTAAGTTGTATCAGGCGTTCTTTTAGCACCTCTATACCGTAGTTGTTTTTGGCAGATATGGGTATGGCATTGTTGTGTTGTTCTATTTGCTGCAGCACTTCGGGGGGCGCAACATCGCTTTTGTTGGCAAGTAATACGTAGGGTATGCCAAAGCCTGCAGCGGTTGCAGCTTCTTCGGCTAAATCGGCAGCGTCGTTACCCGAGCTTGCATCAAACATATACAGCAGCACGGCAGCGTTCTTTATTTTTTGGTAGCTGCGTTCTACGCCAATCATCTCTATGGTGTCGGTAGTGTCGCGCAGGCCGGCGGTATCTACAAACCTAAAGCTAATGCCGTCTATCACCATTACTTCCTCAATGGTGTCGCGGGTGGTACCGGCAATGTCAGATACTATGGCGCGCTCCTCGTTAAGCAGGGCGTTTAGCAGGGTGCTTTTGCCAGCGTTCGGTTTGCCTGCTATAACTACGGGCACCCCGTTTTTAATGGCATTACCATACGCAAACGATTGGGCAAGGCTGTCTACCGCCTGTTTAATATCGGCAACAAGGTTGGTAAGGCGGGTACGGTCGGCAAACTCCACATCTTCCTCGCCAAAGTCCAGCTCCAGCTCTATAAGGGCGGCAAAGTCTATCAGTTCCTGGCGTAGGCGGGCAATTTCTTTAGAAAAGCCCCCTTTTAGCTGTTGTATGGCAAGACGGTGCTGGGCAGCGCTGGTAGAGGCAATAACATCGGCAACGGCTTCGGCCTGGCTTAGGTCCATACGGCCGTTAATAAAGGCACGCATGGTAAATTCGCCGGGTTGGGCAAGGCGGGCACCGTGGTGCATTAGCAACCGTAGTACCTCGTTTTGTATAAACAACGAGCCGTGGCAGCTAATCTCGGCAGTATCCTCGCCTGTAAACGAGCTGGGGCCTTTAAAAAAGGTAACCAGTACTTCGTCTATGGGGGTGGCACCATCGGTAATATTGCCAAAATAGGCCTTGTGGCTTTCAATGGTATCAGTAGTTAAACCCTTTTTCAGGGGTTTAAATATGCTGAAAACACTGCTAAAAGCCAGCGGCCCCGATACGCGTATAAGCGCTATGGCGGCAATGGCCTGGGCGGTTGCCGGGGCGGCTATGGTATCGGTATGGGAGCTTTGCATAAAATGTGTGCAAATATACAATATATGATAGGGCAATTTTTCTATCTTTGCGCACCTCATTATAAAACACGATATGTCAGTACTAGTAAATAAAGATTCGAAAGTAATTGTGCAGGGCTTTACCGGTAAAGAAGGTTCTTTCCACGCCCAGCAAATGATAGAGTATGGAACCAACGTTGTTGGCGGTGTTACGCCGGGCAAAGGTGGCCAAACTCATTTAGACCGCCCGGTGTTTAATACCGTAGCCGATGCTGTAAACACAACAGGCGCTAACGTGTCGCTGATATTTGTACCACCTGCCTTTGCTGCCGATGGTATTATGGAAGCCGCCGATGCGGGTATTGGGGTTATTGTATGTATAACAGAGGGTATCCCTACTAAAGATATGATTGCCGTTAAAGAATATTTAACAGGCCATAAAAGTATATTAATTGGGCCTAACTGCCCGGGTGTTATTACTGCCGATGAGGCAAAGGTTGGTATTATGCCGGGCTTTGTTTTCAAAAAAGGTAAAATTGGTATCGTTTCAAAATCGGGTACGTTGACTTACGAGGCGGCTGACCAGATTGTGAAAGCTGGTATGGGTATTACTACCGCTATTGGTATTGGCGGCGACCCAATCATCGGTACTACTACCAAGCAGGCTGTTGAAATGCTTATGAACGACCCTGAAACAGAAGCTATTGTTATGATAGGTGAGATTGGTGGTGGTATGGAAGCTGAAGCTGCCCGTTGGATTAAAGAAAACGGTAACAAGAAGCCTGTAGTTGGTTTTATTGCTGGACAAACTGCCCCTCCGGGACGCCGCATGGGCCACGCGGGTGCTATAGTTGGCGGTGCCGATGATACTGCGGAAGCTAAAATGCGTATTATGCGTGAGTGCGGTATCACCGTAGTTGATTCGCCTGCTGTTATTGGCAAAACCATGGCCGAAGTACTTGGCAAAGTGGTTGCGTAACGCCAATTTGACATATTAAAAATACGATAGAGAAGGGGCTGGTTATCAGCCCCTTCTCTTGTTATAAACAGGTGTTTGGTTAATAGACTGTTTGCAAAGTCCGAAAATGGTGGGTGAAACTGTTATACGTTTGTAGCGGACACTAAAAACTAAATATCGTATGAAAAAGACAGCATTAATTTTGATGACAGCCGCGTTAGCCTTTAGTGCTAAAGCGCAGACTACGACAACTCCTGAAAGGTTAAAGCCAGTAGCAGGCACCTGGGGCTTGGGATTTTCATTAAATGGATTAGCAAATATAGGCTCGGGCAACTGGCAAACTACGGGGCTAGAGTCGGTTGTAATTAATGATCCATTAGGTATTATTCCACAAAATACAACCATTGGCAGCCTATTGCCACAAGAAATGCTTTTTGGCCGTTATTACTTTACTGATAAACTGGCGCTGCGCGTTGCGTTTGGCTTAAACTCACTGGGCACAAAAACAACTCAAGGAGATACAGTACAAGGTGGTATTTACGAAACAGAAGAAACTAAATTATCAGCCTTTTCATTTGGCATCGGTGGCGGTATGGAATACCATTGTGCCGATAACTCGCGCCGTATTGACCCTTACTTTGGCGGCCAGCTAAACTTTGGCATGATTGGGCCTATAAATCATACCTATAACTACACCTACCAAGACAACCCTGTTTTAACACAAGATATTGAAACCAAATGGAAAGGTGGCACATCATTCTCTTTAGATGCTGTTGTGGGTGCTAATGTTTTTATTGCCAAAAATTTTGCTTTGGGTGTAGAGTCTAACTTAGGCTGGGGCACTGTAGGCTTTGGTGGCGAGTATACACGTAATGCTGTTATTAAACAGGGCAATGCATCAAATGAAACCAACATACGCGGGGAGTTTAAAAACCGTACATCAGGCTTTAGGGTTGGCTCTGCCAGCACTATCCGCTTGGCATTTTATTTTTAAGCATTATTTTTTTCATTTAAAAAGCCCTATCTGGTTAGATGGGGCTTTATGTTTTATAAGTAAACTGATTTAACTTGGCTTAGACCCACTCAGGTTCTTGCTTTCCTTGCTTTTTGGGAGCGCCTTTTACCAGACCTCTTTCAGACAGTTTATCTTCTGTATCGGGTGTGCGCGCTTTAACCTCGTCAAAGGTTTTTTCGTAGTCTTTGTGGTTAGTGCCCAACAGGCGGTCCCAAATATTGAAATACAAACCATAGTTACAATTTACCTTGCTATGGTGCATGTTGTGGTGGGTAGATGTGTTTGCCCACTTAGTAATTTTACCTGTTGTAAACCCTTTGGGGAAAATTTCAAAACCCAGGTGGCCAATAACATTCAACGTTATTTGAAACAGCCCCATAATAAGTAAGGCTATAGGGTGCAAAGGCACTATAAATACAGCCATTGGGACAAATAAAAACTGCACTACAGCTTCTATGGGGTGAAATGAGAAGGCAGCCCAAGGCGTGGGATCGGTGCTTTTGTGGTGTATTTTATGCACAATGGGGAATATAGCCTTGTGGTGCATGGCACGGTGGGTAACGTAAAAGTAAAAGTCGTGCCATAGAATAAGGCCTACCGTACTAAGGCCAAAGTATAACCAGCCCCTTTCGGCAATATCAGTATAAAGTGGAGAATAGCCCTGCTTAACAAAGTAGAACGATATTGTACCGCATACGCTAATGATAATAAGGCTTATTACAGACCAGAATATCTCGTGTTTAATTTTAGCCTTTTGTGGTGTACGTAGTTGAATTTTTTTGTAGAACCAGGTGCGGCGTTTCCATAAATAGAAGATAGAAAACATTATACCAGCAGCTAGTATATAGCGGATAAAATGTGATGTTAGCGATTTTATCAGTATTTCGCGTACTAACTCAAAATTAATGGAAAGAATCATGATTATCCGTATAATTAATTAAAGCTACGGCATAGGCGGCAACACCCTCTTCGCGGCCTACAAAACCCATGGTTTCGTTGGTGGTAGCTTTAATAGCTATGTCATCAACCGTAACACCTAAAATAGGGGCAAGGGCCTGTTTCATTACATCAATATGAGGATTGATTTTAGGCTCTTCTATTACCAATGTCGAGTCTACATTGCCAACAACAAAACCTCGTTCGCCAATAAGCTTAACGGTTTCGGCAAGCAACAATTTGCTGTCAATGCCTTTAAAACGTTCGTCGGTATTGGGGAAATGGAAACCAATATCGCGCATGCCAGCAGCACCCAAAAGGGCATCGCAAATAGCATGAATCAGGGCGTCGGCATCAGAGTGCCCATCTAAACCCTTAGTGTGTTCAAGCTTAATGCCACCCAGCCAAAGTTCTTTTCCTTCAACCAGCTGGTGTACATCGTAGCCCATGCCCACCCGTATCTTCATTAGTCTTTGTCTTTGTTTTGAGCTTTGAACGAGTCAAAGTCAAAATGCAGGGTAAAACGTAGTGTATTCTCAAGCGGGTTGCGCTGCTGGGTAGCTATGAGGTAAGCAAAGTCTAAACCAAATACGCTGTAGCGTAAGCCGGCACCTAAAGTAAAATACTGGCGGTTACCTTTGGTACGTGGCTCGTGAAAATAGCCAGCGCGCACAGCAAATTGGTTATCATACCAGTATTCTAAACCTATAGAGTAGTTAATCTCTTTTATCTCTTCTCTAAAACCACCGGGGGCATCGGCAAACGATGTAAATAAGCCATTTACAAGGCCACGGTTAGGGTCTTTTCCTTTAGCAATAACAAAGTTGCCGTTTTGGTCTTTAATAGGTTGGCCAGTAGAATCATCAACCGCGTAAATAGGCGGGGTAGGAACCATCAGCTTATTAAAATCTACCAATATAGCCAGGCTGTTGTAATCGTCAAGGTTTATTTTAAACTGGTTACCCCAACGCAGGTTTGTAGGTATAAAGTCGCGGCGACCTGATTCTGTGTAAGAAATTTTAGCGCCAATATTTGATATTATAATACCTGTAGAGTATTCAGCATCTTTTCCACCTACTTCAAGTTCGTCGTTACGGTAGTATGTGCTAAGGTCGGCAGCAACAGACTGGCCTGCTTTTGTTCCCTGCCCGTCAGAAAGGCTAACACCACCGGTTAGGTTTGAGTAAATGTAACGCAATGTTAAACCACCGCTCCAACGGTCAGAAAATTTACGGGCATAGCCAAGATCTAAAGCAAACTCATTTGGCTTAAACTGACCAATAGTGTTACCAACAATATCGGTAAATGTAATATCGCCTAATGAGAAGTAACGAAGCGAAGCTGAAATTGCCTGGTCGCCTTTAAGCTTATTGTAGTAGCTAAGGTAAGCAAGGTTAATGTCAGGAACCAAAGCGCGTAACCATGGAGTATATGATACAGAAAAACCAGCTTTCTTTTTAATAAATGCCAATTTTGACATGTTCCAGTGTATTGAATTTGCATCGGGCGTTAAAGCACCACCTGCATCACCTAAGGCACCTGAACGGGCATCGGGCGATATCATTAAAAAAGGAACTGCTGTGGTAACTGTATTTATTGAGGTTGCAGGGTCGTAACCTGATAACTGGTCTGTACCTAATTGCGCTTGCGTGGTTCCTGCAATTAAAGATACAGCTAAAGTTAAAAAGATTGGTTTGATTCTAATCATGCTACAAATATATAGTAAATGTGTTAATTGGCTTTTCTATTTTAATAAGACCTTTGAACGTTTTATAAACTCTTTTTGTTTCTCATTAACGCCTAAAGTTTGCTAATATTGTAAGAAAATTAATAAAATGACAAAAATAGTAACCAGGCTGTTTTTATGCTTTGTAGCGGTTTTTAGCTATATAGCTAATGTTCAGGCACAAAGTATACAGTGCCCTGATTGTCTGCGTAGCGGTATAGAGCTTGTAAGCAATGGCGATTTTTCTCAGGGCAATACAGGATTTTCAAGTAGCTACGGGTATTTTAACCAAACACCCCCGCCCAGCATGGCAGAGGGGTTATATTCTGTAGTGGCAAACCCCACTTCTATACACACTGGTTTTACCGCTTGCCCAGACCATACTACCGGAATGGGAAACCAAATGGTTATAAATGGCGCAACCCAGACTAATGTTACCCTTTGGTGCCAAACCATAAATGTTAACCCTAATACCGATTATCTGTTTTCTACATGGGTGCAATCTGTAGTAAGTGGCAACCCGGCATTACTTCAATTCTCTATAAATGGGGTAACTTTAGGCAGCCCATTTTCACCGCCGCTGGCTACCTGCCAGTGGGCAGAGTTTTTTACTACCTGGAATTCAGGGGCTAATACAACGGCATCTATATGCATTGTTAATCAAAATACATCTTTTGGCGGTAACGATTTTTCGTTAGATGATATATCGTTCATGGCATGTAATCCTGTAGTGCCACTTAGTGCCAGCGTTTTGTATGCCGATGCTGGATGCTTTGGTGTAAACGATGGCTCTGCTACGCCCAACACCGGACAGGCATGGAATGGTGTTCCGCCATATAGTTATGTTTGGTTTGATGGTACCAGCGATGCTATAAAGGACAGCCTTGCTGCGGGTAACTATTTTTTAATTGTAACAGATTCTGTAGGGTGTGTTGATACAGTTAATTTTACCATTACATCGGCACCCGAGTTTACTGTTAGTTTAGGGGCAGATACCATTAGCTGTTTTGGCGAGCCTTTTGAAGTTAAAAATTTAGCTTTGAACCAACCGGGCAATGTTATCTATCAATGGAATAATGGGGGAACAGACTTTTTAACAACGGCAGATACCAGTGGAACCTATATACTATGCGGAACTATAGGGCAATGTACCAAATGCGACTCAATAAACGTAATAATATCGCCCGATTTTACTGTTGATATTGGTCCGCCCGACACTACTTTTTGCCTTGGAGGAAACGGGGTAGTGCTTAATGCAGGTAACCCGGGTGCACATTATTTGTGGAGTACAGGTGATACAACCTATACCATTAATGCAGATTCATCCGGACTCTACTGGGTGCAGGTATACTTTGACTCGCTTTGTGTTAAGTATGATAGTATACAGGTATCGCAAAGCATATGTACCAGTGTAGTGTTTATACCAAACGTTTTTACCCCTAACGGAGATGGCATGAATGACAATTTTATTCCATTGGTTAGTGGAATTGTTACCGATGGGCGCCTGTTGGTTTTTAACCGTTGGGGGTTAGAGGTGTATAAGGCTGATTTGGTGAACTTTTCGTGGGATGGAAAGATAGGAGGAGCCGATGCTACCGATAGTGTTTACTATTGGATATTTAACTACAAAGATAATAATGGTACTGAGAAACAACTCTCAGGAACAGTAACACTCCTTAGAGATTAAAATATCCAAACTTTAAAAGTATATAGCTGGAGGTTGGATTAAAAAAAATGGCGGACTCGTTAAAAATAGTCCGCCTTTTTTTAGTGTATAACTTCAATTATTACTTCACTTTAATATAGGTATCTTCATCTTTTTCAAAAAAGAAGCTAACGCTTTGGTTTTTAGCAATAAAGTTTTTAAGCTCTGTTGATGTGGTAAACTTCTCATCAATGTTCTCTGTAATCGGGATAAATTTGACCATTGCATCATTCATAACCTCAAACTTATAAAAGTAATAAGTCTTTTTGTCTGTTGTGGTTTCTTCCCAAAGGTTAAGGTATTTGGTGCCGCTTACATCGCTCATATAAGCAAAGTAGTTGGTTACATCCGTGTTGTTTTTAGAATGCTTTTCAAACTTATAAGTGTAGTTATCGTTTTTGGTTACTACGTAGCTCGACTCTGAGTTGCTGCGCAGTTCCCAGGTGCCAATAAGTTTTTCATTTACCCTTACCGATGGTGCATCAATAGGAATGTCTGAACTAAAGGGACATCCGGTAAACAGTAATAGCGCGCTGAACAGGGTTAGTGTAAGTAAAAGCTTTTTCATAGTGTGATAATTTTTTCAGGCATAAAAGTATAAATTAAAAAGGGGCTTAAAAGCCCCTTCTCTAAAAATTTATCAGTTTCAAAACCAACAAGGCCTATTTAATACCCCTTAAAAACACGGCTAACACCTTGCCTGTATTGTCTTTTAGTTGTAGTTTATTATCAACTACAGAAAAGTTGGTTGTATTACGCAGGGCGGTTAAATATTCATTTTCGGGCACACCCTCGCAAAACATTTTAGTTGATATTATCTTTTCCATTTTAATCTTTTTACCATCATAAATAGTAAGTGTGCCATTAATGTTATTGCAGCCACCAAAGCCGCTAACACGGTTGGCTGTTGGGTCAAGGTCAATAGTAGCTAAGCCCCTGCTAAAGTCGGCATCGGTAACCTTGCGGCCATTTAATGTTTGTAAAAACCATTTGCCGTTTATAGTTATGCGTTCGTTTTTATCAATAAGTTTTACAGGCTCTACTTCTTTTTTCTTTTCTTCAGGTTTGGTATTTTGGCTGCCGACTGTAACTATATCACCACCAAATCCTTTAAAGCTTTTGCCTTTGTAGCTTACGTTTACCATTTTACTGTATGTTAAGCCACTTGCAGGGTCTTTACCTGCTTTACCAATTACATCAAAAGCAAACTCCTTTCCAACTATATATTTTTCGGTTACAACCCCTTTAGTATCGGTAGATGAGGTAACTGAGTATTTACCAACAGACGTATCGCCGGCGGTTGTTTTTATTGTAGCATTTGTACCAGCAAGTTCAATCACCCAGTCTTTACCGCTGGCCTTAAAGTCAACTTTTGCAGGCTGCACAATAGCAGGCGAATCAGTAGGTGGGGTTTGGGTCTTATTTGTATCAGAAGTACTACTTCCGTTAGGTTCAGTTTTAGAGCCGCAGGCTGCAAAAAGAGCAACGGCCAATAGTGTTAGGTACTTTTTCATTTCGGTGTGTTTATATTATAATAGCAAATTAGAAGCCAACATTGGTTCTGAATAGTTTTATGGCAATAGCCAATAAAATAAAGCTAAATACCTTGCGTAATATGCTTAAACCACCTTCGCCCAAAAGCTTTTCTATATACTTTAGGTTGCGCAAAATACCATACACCACAATTATATTTATCACAATCCCGGCAATTATGTTTTCAATAGTGTATTCAGAGCGTAAGGATAAGAGGGTAGTCATAGTGCCTGCCCCGGCAATTAACGGGAAGGCGATGGGCACGATAGATGCTGTTGCGGGCATTTCATCATGGTAAAGCTTAATACCCAGTAGCATTTCTATAGCCAGCAGGAATAATACTATAGAACCCGCTATGGCAAATGATTTTAAGTCGATACCCAAAAAGGCCAGGATTGTTTCTCCTAAAAATAGAAATACCAGCATAATGATGAGTGCCCAGAAGGAAGCCTTTTCAGCATGTATACTGCCCACTTTTTGTTTTATAGCCAATATTGCCGGTACAGAGCCTACAATATCAATTACTGCAAACAATATCAGGCTTACGGTTAATATGTCCCTTGGTACAAAATGCATACTGCAAAGGTAGGTATAAAGATAAGTTTCCACCTTATTAAGAAGGCGAAATCATTTTTGTTTGATTGGTTAATAAAAAAGGCCCCACAGATGTGGAGCCTTTTAAATGGCCTAAACCAATAGAGTATTAGAAGTTATATTTGTTCTCTTCAATAAGCTTCTCAGCAATACGGCGACGTGCATCCCTTGTATTTAAAGGCTGTGTCTTGGTAAAGCGTTTTAAGCCCATAAGCATTACGCGTTGCTCATCACCTTCAGCAAAAGAGTTGATGGCTTCTTTACCAGCTTTGTTAATGCGGTCGGCTGCATCGTTAATAAATGTTTGGGCAATGTCAACATATACCTGTGCAGCTTCAGCACCTTTAGATTCAAGCAAACGCTCAGCACGTAGCAATACCGATTCAGCTATGTAGGTTTCTATAACCATGTCAGCAGCATTCATCAATATTTCCTGCTCTTTAGCAAGGTTAGCCATAAATTTTTGTGCAGCTGCACCAGCAACCATTAAAACAGCTTTTTTAAAGTTTTTAATGTACCCTTTTTCAAGTGCAAAAGGAACATCTTCAGGTGCGTCGAATGAAGGAACTGAGAGAAGTTCACCAGCTACTGCCATAGCAGGGCCCATTAGGTCTAACTGGCCTTTCATGGCTTTTTTAAACATCATGTCTACAATCAACATGCGGTTAATTTCGTTAGTGCCCTCAAAAATTCGGTTAATACGGGCATCGCGGTAGGCACGGTCCATAGGTGCCTCTGCAGAGTAACCCATACCACCGTAAATCTGAACGCCTTCGTCAACTACATAATCAAGTACTTCAGAACCATAAACTTTCATAATAGCACACTCAATAGCGTATTGTTCTACGCCTTTAAGTTCTGCTGTTTGTTGGTCCATACCACCAGCAACCAATGCTTCAACAGCATCGTCAATGTTTTGGCCTGCACGGTAAGTAGCAGACTCACATGCAAATGTGCGTATAACCTGCTCGGCAAGTTTATAACGTATAGCACCGTATTTAGAGATAGGGCGGCCAAATTGCTCGCGCTCGTTAGCATAGTTAACAGACTGAGAAATGCATGCTTTGCTTCCGCCAACAGCTGCAGCACCTAATTTAATACGGCCAATGTTTAATATGTTAACGGCAATTTTAAAGCCGTTTTCACGATCAGATAAAAGGTTTTCTACAGGAACCTCGCAGTTGTTAAAGAACACCTGACGGGTTGAAGAACCTTTAATACCCATTTTTTTCTCTTCTTCGTTAAGGGTAATGCCGCCAAAGCCTTTTTCTACAATAAAAGCAGAAAGGTTTTTATCGTCATCAATTTTAGCGAAAACGATAAATACATCAGCAAACCCAGAGTTGGTAATCCACATTTTTTGGCCATTGATAATGTATTTAGTACCGTCTGCATTAAGGGTTGCTTTTGTTTTGCCTGAGTTAGCATCAGAACCAGAGCTTGGCTCTGTTAAGCAATAGCATGCTTTCCACTCGCCAGTAGCAAGTTTAGGCAGGTATTTTGATTTTTGTTCTGCATTGCCATAGTATACAATAGGAAGTGTACCAATACCTGTGTGGGCTGAAAAGCCTACTGCAAAGGCATGGCCTGCACCTGTAACTTCTGTTAACAGAAGGCCGGTGTTAAAGTCTTTACCGTATCCACCATACTCTTCTGGAATAGAAACAGCTAATAAGCCCAACTCACCTGCTTTATCAAGCAACGATGGCATAAGCTCAGGCTCTTTCATAGAGTCGATACGATCTAAAATAGGCCAAATTTCAGCCTTTAAAAAGTCTGTGCACGATTGTGCAATCATTAATTGCTCTTCATTCCATTGTTCCGGAATAAAAATGTCGGCGGCTTCAGTTTCACGAATCAGAAACTCTCCTCCTTTAATAGCGTTTTTTGCAGCTGTTTCCATTATAAATTTGTTTTACAAATACAATATTACATAAAAAAACGTATGCATGCATAACATTATTGAAAAATATCATACATAAATTGAATTTTTTTCTGCTGAAAATCAGTTAGTTGTAAAAATAAAGGTATGCAAGCCTACATTTATTATTTGCCAGGGCTTGCCAAGGCAGGAACTTTTGCTGGTGGAGGGTCGGGATAGGTGGTTTTTACGGCCTGCCCGTTTATATATTCTACCGTGCGCAGTATCTTTCCGTTAGATTGGAAATACTTCCATTGTCCACTCTGGCGGCCGTTTATATATAGACCTGTGGCGCGTGTTTCTCCTGTGGTACTATAATAATAGGTCCACGTTCCTGAACGTTTGCCATAATTATATTCACCCGAAGCTTGTGTTTGTCCATTAAAAAAGAACGCCTCAAAATCGCCATCGCGTTTACCATCAAAGTAGTTGCAGCTAATACGAATACGACCGGTTGTTGCATGATACCAGGTACACTGGCCATGCATTTTATTATCTTTATAATTAAGGTCGTTTAATAAAAGCCCGCTGTACGAGTAAAATTTCCATAGCCCCTGACGGCGAAGCGATGCGTCTTTGCAATTCAGGTGTCTGTCGCCTTTTGGTCGGTACTGTGGTTTAACGCAATATAAATCGCCAGAGTCTTGTGCTTGTAATGAAAAAGAAATAAGAAACCCTGCAGCTACTAAGGCAACTTTAAAAAATGTAAAGTTAATTATGCTTTTTTTAGCGGTAAGCTGTTTAAACATATGCTGTACAGGTAGTACGGACTGGTAATATTACTAAAAATAGTGTTAATAAACAAACGTTTGTGTTAGTAACTTGTCTTTCAATAGCTTACTAAAAGTCAAATTGTACTAAAGAGCGTTTGTTTTTACTGATAGACCTTAAACGTAAGCAAAGATTTTATGGTTGCTTTTAAGATAATGGGCCTTACGGTAACTTTTTTTTTGGGTTGAGAATACTATCAGGTGGTATGCCTGAAATTTTTCTTTTTGTTTCACCTTTCAAATCGGTACTAACATAGTACATAATTGACCAAACAACCTTATCATCTATATAACCTAATTGTGATAATAGAAAACCATTGTAAGAATAAAAATTCCAAACACCCTGCCTGCCGCTATTATTTTTACAGTTTTCATGCTTATCTCCCCTTGGCCTATATGGTGGAATATAACACCCTGTATGTTTTTTACTTGGCTGGCCGTTTTGAGCATTTGCTGTAATAATAAAGGCAATAAGGCAGTTTATTAAAATAATCCGTAGCATACTGCAATATAAAAAAAGCCTGTGGATTATTCCACAGGCTTGTTAGTTTTATAAGCTAAAAGCTATGCGTTAGTTAAGCAATTCGAAAATGCCGGTAGCACCCTGGCCTGTACCTACGCACATGGTAACAATACCATATTTGCTTTTGCGGGCTCGCATCTCGTTAAACAGCTGTACAGACAGCTTAGCACCAGTGCAACCCAGTGGGTGGCCCAGGGCAATAGCGCCACCGTTTACGTTAACCTTATCTGGGTTTATGCCAAGGGTACGAACAATAGCTAATGATTGTGAAGCAAAGGCTTCGTTAAGCTCAAACAAGTCGATATCGTCTAGTTTTAAGTCGGCAGCTTTTAGCGCTTTAGGCACAGACTCAATAGGCCCGATACCCATAATGCGTGGCGGAACACCTGCAACGGCATAAGATACTAAACGTGCAATTGGTTCCAGGTTTAGTTCTTTAACCATATCCTCAGACATTAATAGTACAAATGCAGCACCATCTGATGTTTGTGATGAGTTACCTGCAGTAACAGAACCACCTTGGGCAAATACCGCAGGCAGTTTAGCTAAACGCTCTGTAGTAGTATCAGGGCGTGGGCCTTCGTCAGTATCTACAATATAATCGCGGGTTTTCTTTTTCTCTTTCTCATCAAGGTAGGTTTCTGTAACTTTTACAGGTGCAATACCCGATTTAAAAGCACCACTTTTAATGGCGTTAATAGCTTTTTGGTGAGAGTTGTAAGCAAACTGATCCTGGTCTTCGCGGCTAATTTTATATTCGTTAGCAACTGCTTCGGCTGTTAAACCCATTCCCCAGTAATAATCGGCGTTGCCTTTTGCTACATCGTAGTTAGGAACCACACGCCAGCCACCAAATGGCATGGTAGACATGGTTTCTACACCACCGGCAATAATGCAATGCGCCTGGCCTGCTTTAATTTTGGCTACACCAATAGAAATGGTTTCAAGGCCCGACGCGCAATAACGGTTAACCGTCATGCCTGGCACTTTATCAGTATTTAAACCCATAAGCGATACCATACGGCCTATGTTAAGACCTTGTTCAGCTTCGGGTGTAGCGTTGCCAACTATTACATCGTCAATACGCTCTTTGTCAAGGTTTGGGAATTGGGCAACCAGTTGTTGAATAACGTCAGCTGCAAGGTCGTCGGGGCGGGTAAAGCGGAACAATCCACGGGGGGCTTTGCCTACTGCGGATCTTAGGCCGCCAACTACGTATACTTCCATTTTTATTTTAAATTGTTTGGTTAGATAAATTTATGCTAATTGATGTAATTGCTATTTAGGGGGTGGGGGTACAGGGTCTTTTAACGGCATGGTGGTAGAAACCGTTTCGCCATTTTTAAACCGTACCGTTTTTAGTAAAATACCTTTAGAATTATAATATTTCCAATCGCCATCGCGCTTACCCATAACGTAGTTACCAGTCATCCTTGTTTCGCCCGATGTGTTGTAGTAATAAGTCCACGTACCAACTTTTTTGCCATAGTCAAATTCGCCTTCGGCATTTGTCTGGCCTGAAAAGAAGTAGGATGTGTATTCACCATCGCGTTTACCGTCAAAGTAATTACTCTTTTCGCGCGTTTTACCTGTTGTAGCGTAGTATACAACAACCGGTCCGTTAAATTTGTTGTCTTTGTATGATATTTCAGAAATTACATACCCATAATAATTATAGGTTTTCCAAACGCCCTGCCTTCGGCCAAGGGCATCGGTACAGTTCATGTGCCTTTCTTTACGCGGCGAATATGCCGGTTTTTCACAATACTGATCCTGCGCAAACACCGTTGTGGTGGCTGTAAGTAATATTAGCTGCATTACGTTTGTTAGTAAGCCTTTGCGCATTTAATGCCTTGTATCTGCGTAAATATATACCAATTTTGATATTCTACGAATAACAAGGCAGGTTTGTTATTAAATTAATTTGACACATTGTCTGCCAGCGTTGTTTTATTAGGCACTGTTGTATTTATAGCTTCACCCATTTTGTATGTTACCACTTTAGCAAGTGTACCTTTAGATGAATAATATTTCCAATCGCCATCGCGCTTGCCTGATGTGTAATTACCCGTCATTCGTGTTTCGCCTGTCGAGTTGTAATAGTAAGCCCATATACCTATTTTTTTACCGTAGTCAAATTCCCCCTCGGCCATTACCTGGCCTGAGAAGAAATATGACGAATAGTCGCCGTCTTTTTTACCGTCAAAAAAGTTACTCTTTTCTCTCACTTTACCAGTTACCCCATAGTAAATTGTAACAGGGCCATTTATTTTATTGTCTTTGTATGTAATCTCGCTTAGCAGGTAACCGTAATATGTGTAAGATTTCCAAACGCCCTGGCGGCGGCCTATAAAGTCTTTACAATTCATGTGCCTTTCTCTGCGTGGAGCATATTCTGGCCTTGAACACATAAGATCTGCTGCGGTTTGCGCTACTAATGATGTGACAGAAACTGTCAACATTGCTAGCATAATAACCACTCTTGTTTGTAATAGCTTTTTCATCGGGTTGCATTTATGTTAATTGGTAAACCAAAATTAGATTTACCTATTAATATAGCAGCTGCAATGCCTGGGCTGTTCTAACAAATGTAAGTTTGGCTGTATATTTTACCAAACAGCCAAACTTACAGGGATTTTAATTTCTTAACGGTTTACCATATTTAATAATACTTTCCAAGCGTTTCAAGGTTTTTTCAGTACCGCATAAACTTAAGAAAGCTTCGCGTTCAAGGTCTAGTAAGTATTGTTCCGAAACTTCGGTCGGGGCAGATAAATCGCCACCACACATTACATAACCCAGTTTTTCTGAAATTAATTTATCGTGCTCAGAAATGTATTTACCAGAGTACATTGTATTGGCCCCAGCATATACCATACCTAAGCCCGATTTGCCCATTACTTTAATGTCTTTGCGCTGCACAGGCTGAGTGTAGCCTTCATCAGCCATTAAAATAGCCTGGCGTTTTGCTTCGGCAATTACGCGGTTGCTGTTTACCACAACAATGTCTTTGCCTGGTTGTAAAATACCTAAATCGAAAGCTTCGTGGGCAGATGTGCCAACTTTAGCCATACCAATGGTAAGGAAATTGTTGCGTAGGTTGTTGGTTGCTATATCGCCTTCTTTCAAGGCATCAGAAGCACGTACAACAAACTCTTTAGTACCGCCACCGGCAGGTATTACCCCAACACCAAGCTCTACCAAGCCCATATAGGTTTCGGCAGCAGCTACTACTTTATCGGCATGCATGTTAAGCTCGCAACCACCGCCTAAGGCAAGGCCTTTAGGTCCTGTAATTACAGGTATTGAAGAGTAACGCAAACGCATTACGGTATTTTGGAAATAACGGATAGCAAAATCTAACTCATCATACTCCTGGTCTATAGCCAGCATAAATATCATGGCAATGTTTGCACCTGCAGAGAAGTTAGGGCCATCGTTTGATATAACAACGCCGCGGTAATCTTTCTCGGCCATATCAATGCCTTTGTTTATGGCAGTTAATACCTCCTGGCCAAGCGAGTTCATTTTAGAGTGGAACTCAATATTGATAATACCATCGCCAATATCGTGAATGGTAGCACCAGCGTTTTGGTACAATGGTTTTTTGGTGTGGCGAACAGTATCAAGAATGATGAAGTTTTCACGTCCCGGAACCGGTTTGTACGATTTTGAAGGGATATCATAGAACTTTTGTACACCACCTTCTATTTTGTAAAAAGAATTAGCGCCAGAGGCTAGCATATCGTAAACCCATTTTGCAGGTTTGCGATCGGCAGCTTCCATATCTTTCACTACTTTATCTATGCCTAGTACGTCCCAGTTGTCAAACGGGCCTATTTCCCATCCAAAGCCGGCGCACATAGCATCGTCAATTTTGTATAGCTCGTCTGTAATCTCCGGTATGCGGTTAGATACATATTGGAATAAAGCATACCATGTTTTACGGTAAAATTCGCCTGCTTTGTCTTTGCCATCGTAAAGCACTTTCATACGTTCGCGCAGGTTGTCTATATTTTTAGTAGCCTCAAGGGTAGCAAACTTAGCTTTAACCTGCGGACGGTATTCCAATGTTTTAAGGTCAAGAACCAAAATTTCGGTTTTGCCCTCGGCATTTTTAGTCTTTTTAAAGAAACCTTGTTTGGTTTTATCGCCAAGCCATTTGTTCTCTACCATTTTTACCAGGTAAGCAGGCAGTTCAAATGTATGCTTAGCCTCGTCGTTAGGTAGGTTATCACGTAAACCGTTGGCAACATTAACAAGCGTATCTAAACCAACTACATCACCGGTACGGAATGTAGCTGATTTAGGTCGGCCCAATACAGGGCCTGTTAGCTTGTCAACTTCTTCAATGGTCATGCCCATCTCATCAATAATATGGAACATGCCCATAATGCCAGCTACACCAACGCGGTTGGCTATAAAGGCAGGGGTATCTTTACACAATACGGTGGTTTTACCTAAGTATAGGTCGCCGTATTCCATTAGGAAATCAACAACAGTCTGGTCGGTTTCAGGTGTTGGGATGATTTCTAATAATTTTAAGTAACGTGGCGGGTTAAAGAAGTGGGTTCCGCAGAAATGTTTACGGAAATCTTCGCTACGGCCTTCATTCATCAGGTGGATAGGGATACCCGATGTGTTAGAGGTAATAAGCGTGCCCGGCTTACGGAATTTCTCTACCTGGTCAAAAACCAGTT
>CAMBQF010000060.1 GCA_945869825.1 Chitinophaga pinensis
GAATGATAAAATTCCCGTTTCCTAAAGAGGGTGAATACCCACCTTATTTTGCCAACTATTACAAAGTTATTGGCAATGCCAACCTCGGCGATTTATTAGTTAGCCGCTTAGAAAGCAGCCCTAAACTATGGCGCACCATTCCAGAAGATAAAGGCAACTACCAATATGCTGAAGGTAAATGGACCATTAAGCAACTGCTGGGGCATATTACCGATACTGAACGGATTATGAGCTACCGTGCCATGTGTTTTACCCGTGGCGAAGAGCAGAGCCTTCCCGGTTTTGAAGAGGATGATTACGCTGCCCTTGGCCGCCATAACGAACGGACATTGGCGAGTATTATAGATGAGTGGGAGGCTATCCGCAAAAGCAACGTAATTCTTTTTTCTACCTTTAGTTTAGCTGATGCTAAGCTTGTTGGTAAAGCAAACAACTACAATATATCGGTTACGGCTGTTGTGTATGCAATTGTGGCACACGAAATGCACCACACCAATATTTTAACGGAGCGTTACGGAATATGAAAAAATTAATTCTTTTAGTTATAGCGGTTACAGGCATTATGGATGCTAAAGCACAAATAGATTTCCCCCCTACGCCAGAGGCTATGCTTATTGGTAAGCATACGTTTGATGAATTAAAAGGCAATGCCGATTATATTTGGTTTGATAAGGGCGTTGTTAGCTATCCTCCTACCCCAGCCTATATTGATTCGCTAAAGAATTTTAAAAAGCCATATACTATTTATATACTTGGCGGCACCTGGTGCGACGATACACAAAAGCTACTCCCTCAATTATATGTAGTGCTTAAAACCATCAACAAAAAAATTGACACCGAGGCAACCTTATACTTTGTAGATAGGGATAAAAAATCGCCAGACGGGACAGAAGCTAAGTACGAACTTAAGAACGTACCTACGATTATAGTCTACAACAAAGCCAATGTAGAAGTTGGGCGGATTATAGAAAGTGTTAAAATCTCTGTGGAAGCTGATTTGTTGCAGATACTTAAGAAGATAAAATAATAGTAGCTTTACAGCGTTATACATAGCATGTCAGTAAAAAGAGCGTTAGCAGCAGTAACATTAGCAGTACTAGTTTTTGCAGGGGTATTCAGTTCCTGCAAGCCCGAAATTGATAACCCCGAAGGGGGCGTATTGGTATTTTCTACCGATACCGTGCAGTTCGACACTATTTTTACTACCATGGGCTCTACTACCAAAGCCTTTAAAGTATATAACCCAAGCAATAGCACAATCAGGATTGATAATATTAAACTGGCAGGCGGCACAGCTTCGCAGTTCCGTTTAAATATTGATGGTGTTGCAGGTACCGAGGTAAACGATATTGACCTTGCAAGCGGCGACAGCCTCTTTGTTTTTGCTGAGGTTACTGTCGATCCTCAAAGCCAGAATACCCCATTTGTTATTGCCGACTCGGTAGTCTTTACCTCCGGCTCATCTGTTCAAAAGGTTATGCTGGTATCGTGGGGGCAAGATGCTTATTTCTATTCACCCACCACATTTGCTGATGAAGGCTTGCCTGCCTTTTCTGTTTTAGAATGCACAGGCGGTGGTGTTACATGGACTAACGACAAGCCACACGTTATATTCGGTTCGCTTGTGGTGCAGGCCGGTTGTACGCTTACTATTGAAGCTGGTTGCCAGGTTCGCTTTTATAAAAACTCAAGTCTGGTAATAGATGAAGGGGCAACACTTATTGTTAATGGCCTACCCGACCAAAAAGTATTTTTTGCCGGTACTCGTTTAGAAGATTATCTGGAAGATGCTCCCGGCCAATGGGGCACCTACATACAGATTATTGATAATGGTCAGGTATTCAGGTCTACTATTGGCGGTATATGGTTATTTAATAATAGCATTGCCATTATTAACCATGCTATTATAAAGAATGCATACAGGGGCATACAAGCCAACCCTGGTTCTACATTAACCCTTACTAATACAGAAATTTACAACAATAACGATATTGGCCTACTTGGTGTTGGGGCTACTATTACCGGATACAATAACGTAATTGCCAATGCAGGTGGCTATTCTGTTGCTTTAGCTAACGGTGGTACATACAAATTTCGCCACTGTACTTTTGCAAACTACTGGGGTGGCAATACAGCCCGCCAAACCCCTACCCTGCTGTTAAACAATTATTCTGATGATGGCTCGTCTATCACCCCTTACGCTTTAACTGCGCATTTTCAAAACTCTATTATCTATGGTAATATTGATAGCGAAATTGGTTTCGACCTTGTAAGCTCTCCCTCTCCTGACTTGTTATTTGAAAAATCGCTGATTAAGATAGACCCGGAGTTTGATACCAATGTTCCAAGTGTATTTGTCAACATCATCAAAAACCCATTCCCGTCACTCGATTTTAAATCAACATTTGAAAATAACTACCGTTTAGATACCCTTACCGTAGCTCAGGATGCTGCCGATATAAACATTACCAATAACACCCCTTCTATAATTACAGACAATACGGGGACCATAAACCGTATTATTGGTGCAGCCCCTGATATGGGTGCTTTTGAAAGGGAATACTAGTCTGTTTTTCAGCATTTTACCACATTATTTTCAACTGCTGTTTGTAGTATTTTAAAATCGTTACCTTAGCATAGAATTAACATTCTATGAAACGTATAGTACTAGCAATTGCAACATTTTTTATTGTTGTTTCACTCAATGCCCAAACACTGCCTGTAGGTTGGGCCCCAGGCGAAAAAGAATTAATGCCATCGTATCTTTCTTCGTTTGATGAGAAGAGCCCCGGCAGCACATCGCCCCCATTAGGCAGGCTGCGCAATATGGGTCAGTGGGAGGAAATTGATGCCCTTATCATTACATGGACTAGCTTTCCTGGTATTCACCGTGAAATTATCAAGTATGCTCAAACTGAATGTAAGGTCTACATTGTTTGCTCCGATTCAAACTCGGTAAAAAACAACTTAACCAGCAATAACATACCGCTTACCAGCAACCTGAAGTTTATTATCACGCCGTTTAACAGTATATGGGCCCGCGATTATAGCGCTAACTCTGTTTATATAAACGATGTTGACTCGTTGATTTATGTAGACTGGACCTACAACCGCCCACGCCCTAAAGACGATACCACATGCCGCGCTATAGCTGCTAAAGCTGGTATTGCTTTATACCAAACAACATTAGACCCTAACAAGCTTATACATACCGGTGGTAATTATATGAGCGATGGTTTAGGCACCGCTTTTTCTTCTGAATTGATATTAGACGAAAATCCAACCAAAACCGAAGCGCAGATTGATACCATAATGAAAAAATTTATGGGCATAAACCGCTATATCAAAATGGAAATACTGCCATACGATGGTATCCACCACATTGATATGCACATGAAATTGTTGGATGAGCAAACCCTTTTGGTAGGAGAGTATGCTACAGGCGAAGCCGATGGCCCACAGATTGAAGCCAATATCAACTATGTAATGAGTAATTTCAACTCATACTTTGGTACCCCATATAAGTTGGTACGCGTACCGCAACCACCTGATAATGGCGGAGACTACCCTGATAACAATGGCGATTATTATACCTACACCAATGCCGTGTTTGTAAATAAAACCCTGTTACTGCCTATTTATGGCAATGCTTATGATACTACAGCTATACGTATATTAAAAGAAAACCTGCCTGGCTATCGTGTAATTGGTATACCTTGTACTGATATTATACAGCAAAGTGGCGCAATACATTGCATTACCCATTCTATTGGTGTTAAAGACCCTTTGCTTATTGTGCACCAAAAGCTGGAAGACACCTACAACTACCAAACACCCTATGCTGTGAACGCGCGCATACAACATAAATCGGGCATACAAAGCGCGGTTACTTACTGGACAACCGATACTACAACATCGCCCATTGTATGGCAAACAGCATCTATGGCAAATACCGATGTCCCTAATAATATTTGGACAGCCAACATCCCCCCTCAACTGCCTACCACACATATTTTCTATTATATTGAAGGGCAGGCAAATAGTGGCAAAATGCAGGTAAGGCCAATTACAGCCCCTACAGGTTTTTGGAACTTTAAAATTTTGGGCGACCCTATTGATACAAATACAACAGCCCTGGATAATATTGATGTTGATGCAAAGGCTATGCTACCCTACCCTAACCCTGCATCGTCTATAACATGCATACCGGTATTTGCCAAAGGCGCTACCAATGCGCATGTGTATATTACCGATATGGTTGGGCAAAAAATAACCGACCTGCACAATGGCAATATTCCTGCCGGTACCTCTAACTACTTTATCAATGCCGCCATGATACCTCAGGGTATATATTTTGTAACGGTAGAAACCCCCAGGGCTAAAAACACAGTTAAGTTGTTGGTTAAATAGTTGGTGGTTCTTAGTTCGTAATTGATAGTAAAGAATTTAAATTATAATAAAATAGCCCTTGAATATTCAAGGGCTATTTTATTTATGGCAACCGTAAATTATTAATTATCAACTACAAAGTCGCCAAATCAATTACAAAACGATATTTTACTTCGCTTTTCAGTATACGGTCGTATGCTTCATTAATGGCAGCTATGTTAATTACTTCCACGTCTGATACTATATTATGCTCTGCACAGTAGTCGAGCATCTCCTGGGTTTCTGGCAGGCCGCCAATAGACGAGCCTGTAATAGCCCTGTTGCCGCCTATTAAAGCAAAGCCCATAAACTCGATAGGGGTTGGTGGTATACCAACACAAATTTGCACACCATTAACAGCCAGCATACGCAGGTACATAGTATAATCGTGTGGCGCCGATACGGTATCTACTATAAAATCGAAATAGCTGGTACAAGCCTTTACTTCGTCAGTATTTTTGGTGTTTACAAACTTTTGCGCACCTAGGCGTTTAGCATCTTCTTCTTTATTGGCTGATGTGCTTAAAACGGTAACTTCTGCACCAAACGATACAGCAAACTTAACTGCCATGTGTCCTAATCCTCCTAAGCCTAATACAGCAACTTTGTGCCCTTTGCCTATCTTCCATTTACGCAATGGCGAGTAAGTAGTAATGCCTGCGCATAACAGCGGTGCAACACCTGAAAGTGGTAATTTGTCTGATACTTTAACCACAAAGCTTTCGGTAGTAACTATCTTATCAGAGTAACCACCGTAGGTTGGGGTTACTTTATCCTGCTCAACTGAATTGTAAGTAGCGCTTGCACCTTTTTTACAAAATTGCTCTTGCCCGTTTTTACAGTTTTCGCACTCGTGACATGAGTCAACTAAGCAGCCGATACCAGCTAAATCACCCTCCTTAAACTTAGTAACATCAGCGCCAACTTTGGTAACGCGACCTACAATTTCGTGCCCCGGTACCATAGGGTAACGTGCAGGGCCCCATTCGCTTCGGGCTTGGTGAATGTCCGAATGGCAAACCCCACAGTATAATATTTCAATCTGAACATCTTTAGGACCAACCTCGCGGCGTTCAAAACTCCATGGCCCTAATTTTTCTTCTTTGCTATGTACGGCATACGCCTTTGCTCCTATCATATTTTAAGTTTATTAGTTTAAATGTGGCAGATAACAAGAATAACCTAAAATTGTTAATCATGGTTGAAAAAATGAGATTATTATTTGGTTACCGTATGTTTTCCTTTAGTTACTTTACCTCTTGAAAATGAAAGAAAAAGTAGTAATTATAACAGGTTCATCCAGCGGCATAGGCTTAGCATGTGCCAAAGAGTTTGCATCACAGGGCGCTATAGTTGTTTTAGCTGCACGTAGTATAGATGCGTTAGCTACCATAAAAGCCGATTTAGAAGCCAAAGGGACTAAAGCACTGGTTGTCGCTACCGATGTTAGTAAAGAAACTGATTGTCAAAGTCTTATAGAGCAAACAGTTAAAGCATTTGGCAAAGTTGATATACTGGTAAACAATGCTGGTATATCTATGCGCGCATTGTTCAACGATGCTGATTTGGATGTTTTGCGACGCTTAATGGATGTAAATTTTTGGGGAACTGTTTATTGCACAAAATATGCGTTACCCTATATATTAAATTCAGGTGGTACAGTAGTTGGTGTTTCATCAATAGCCGGTTTTAAAGGCTTGCCCGGCCGTACAGGTTATTCTGCATCAAAATTTGCTATGAATGGTTTTTTAGAATCGCTAAGGGTTGAGAACCTTAATAAGGGTATAAATGTTTTAACCGTATGCCCCGGGTTTACAGCATCTAATATCAGAAACGCAGCCTTAGGTAAAGATGGTAGCGCACAAGGTGAAAGCCCGCGCGATGAACAAAAAATGATGCAACCCGAAGAAGTAGCGCGCCATATGGTTACAGCAATTGTAAAACGTAAAAAGCTAATTGTGCTAACAGGTCAGGGTAAACTGGTAGTATTGCTAAACAAGCTTTTCCCTGCGTGGGTAGACAAATTGACATTGAAAGAAATGGCTAAAGAAAATAATTCGCCACTTAAATAATTACTTTATATTTATATCAGCAAAAACATAATGCTATGGAAACTCTAGCCCCCGCAGAAATAACCCACATTGAAATTCTTATTAACGAAGGTTTTGATAATGTGCGCTTTGGTCAGACCATGGAAGAAATACGCACCGCTTTAGGCGAAGCTGAAGAAACCGAGATGCACGATGAAGATGAAGAAACGGATGTAGTTATCTGGCATTATTGGGACCGCGGCTACTCTGTCTTCTTTGAGCAGGAAGCAGGCTTTCATTTTTCGTGTTCAGAAATAAGTAACCCAGATACTATACTTTGGGGGCAAAAAATCTTCACTTTAAACAAAGACCAAATTAAGAGTTTATTTGAAGAGAAAACCTACAAAGAAATTGAAAACGAAGTACACGAGTGGGGCGAAGAGCGCCTTAGTATTATAGATGCAATGATTGACTTTTATTTTGAAGGACCTAAACTTGTATCTATAAACTTTGGTAAATTGTTGTATTAGTGCCTTTACTAATGTATGCAGCAGCGTTTATATATTATAGGCTTACCCGGCGTTGGTAAAACTACCCTTGGGAAACAATTAGCTAGTCGGCTAAATATGCCATTTGTTGATTTAGATAAATATATTGAAGAAACACAAGATCAATCAATTGGAGATATTTTTAAAGCTGCGGGTGAAGATATATTCAGGAACATAGAGGCGCACGCCTTAAGGTCGTATTCACAGTTAAACCAAACGTTTGTTATGGCTTGTGGTGGCGGCACCCCATGCTATAGCAATAATTCTGAGTATATGAATGCCCATGGCATAACCATCTACTATACAAAGCCTGTTGAAACTATAACCGAACAAGTTATAAATGATAGTAATTTCAGGCCTTTGTTAAATAGTATTAAGCCTGAAGAATTGGCCTTTTACCTAAATAATTTATTAACTAAGCGCGAGCCATATTACCTGAAATCCAGCATCTTATGCAATAGTATTAACTCCGCATTTAAATCGCTAAACTGCCTGTTTATTAAGCAGAAAGCTTTGTAATAATTTCAATTTTTGGTTATATTTGCATAACCTGATTAATTAACTCGCTTTCGTAAATGAAAAAAATTTTATTGGCTACTGCTGCTTTTGCCGCAATATTTGCCACCAATGTTTCGGCCCAGAACACATCATGCGGCACCCATACCAATTATCTTAAACAACTTCAAAAAAGCCCTGCTTTGGCAGACCCACAGCAACAGTTTGAAAACCTGGTATCTAACTACACAGCCAATAACCCAACAGGCGAAAAAGCGGTAAGGATAATACCAGTTGTTTTTCACGTATTGCACGAAGGTGGGCCAGAAAATATTTCTAAAGCTCAAATTGAAGACCAGATTGACTTGTTAAATGCAGATTTCCGCAGGTTAAATGATGATACCGCTAACACCCCAGCCCCTTTTAAAACTGTGGCGGCAGATTGTAATATAGAATTTAGGTTAGCTAATAAAGACCCACAAGGTAATTGTACCGATGGTATTGTTAGGATTTATTCATCTAAAACAAATAATGCAAGCGATGACAACGGAGCTAAAGGTGTTAGCTATTGGCCCCGCAACCAATACTTAAATGTTTGGGTGGTAAAAAGTATTGATAGTGGCGACCTTTCCGGAGGCTTTGTATTGGGCTACGCGCAGCTACCTTATTTTGGTGGTGCAGCCACTGATGGTATTGTTGTCCGCCACGATTACATTGGCAGCATAGGTACTGCAGTATCGCCTGCCGGTGGTAGCAATGGCAAAGGCCGAACGGTTACTCACGAAGTTGGTCACTGGCTTGGCTTACGACATATTTGGGGCGACCAAACTTGTGGAAGCGATGGTGTCGGCGACACTCCTGTTCACCGGGAAGCTAATTCGGGTTGTCCGGCTTTTCCTAAAACAAATACATGTAGCAACCCCGGTGCTAACGGCGAAATGTTTACCAACTACATGGATTATACTAATGGTAGCTGCCAAAACATATTTACAGCAGGCCAAAAAGCCATTATGGATGCTACGTTAACATCTATTACGGTTAGGAAAAACCTAATACAAACAGCCAACCTGAACACTACAGGTGTTAATAACAACCCTCCCAATATATGCTCACCTATTGCAGATTTTGCAGCTGATGAGTTTATGATTTGCAAAGGCTCTTCTGTTGATTTTAGTGATGGGTCGTGGAATGGAAACCCTACCCAATGGGATTGGTCTTTTCCCGGTGGATCACCTTCTTCTTCTACCTCACAAAACCCAACCGTTACCTACAACACCCCCGGAATTTACGATGCAACACTAACCGTAACCAATGGGCAAGGTAATAGTTCTAAAACTAAACAGGCTATTATCAAGGTTAGTGATACTAATGCTGAAGATATAAACTATAATTTTGTTGATGGCTTTGAGCAGGAAAACGAACCGTTTGCCGACCGTTGGATTGCTGTAAACAGTGGCGGTGGCGATTTTAAATGGTCTCGCTTCGAAGGTGCCGGTTTTAATACCTGGTACTCTGCTAAAATGGCAAACTTTGGTAATGGCTCAGGTGATGTAGATGAGCTGATAAGCCCATCATTCAAACTAAACAACATATCATCACCTGTACTTAAGTTTAAAGTTTCATACTCTACAACATCAAGTTCATCAGCGGATGTGCTAAAGGTATTCCTTAGTGTTGACTGCGGTAAAACATGGACTGTACGTTACTCTAAAACCGGTACAGCATTATCAACCAGCAGCAACACAGGTAGCCCTTTTACCCCAACCAATTCTAGCCAATGGAGGGAAGAAACTGTTTCTATCCCATCAAGCATTGCTAACAAGCCTAACGTACGTTTAAAATTCGCGTTTACATCGGGCGGCGGCAACAACCTGTACCTTGATGATATCAACATAAGCAACCCTACCGGCCTAAATAACCTTGCCATTGCTGATAATTTAGGCCTCACCGTATTCCCTAACCCATCAGCCAGCGATGTTACTGTTTACTTTAACCTGTTGGCTAAAGCCAAAACCGATATCCGTTTATATGATGTTGTTGGCAAAGAGATTTGTCCTGTGTTTACAGGCAACCTTCAATCAGGTTACAACCAGTTTACCGTGAGCCGTGCACTAGTACCTTCGGCGGGTGTATACTTGTTACAAGTAATGGTTGATGGCAACCGTTTTACCAAGCGTGTAGTCTTTACAGAATAATTTTTTTTATTAAATTCTACTTAAAGCCCATGCATAACTGCATGGGCTTTTTATATATAAAAAAACTCAATCTTATCCCCTATACCCTAAACCCTATACCCTATCTTTGTCAATAATGAAGAATATTTTAACATACATAGGCATTGGGTTATTATATGCGCTTTCTATACTGCCTATGTGGGTCCTTCACCGCCTTGCCGATTTTCTTTACTTCCTTCTTTACTATGTATTTGGATACAGAAAATCTGTAGTGCGTAAAAACTTAAAGGCATCATTTCCTGAAAAATCAGAAGAAGAATTAAAAGCAATAGAAAAAGGCTTTTACCATCATCTGTGCGATTTGATAGCCGAAAGCCTTAAGGGATTTACCATATCAGAGAAGGAAATGCGCCGGCGTTTTACTTCTGAAGGCAATGAGGTTTTTGAGAATTATCTAAATAAAAAAGGCCATGTTATATTACTTACTGCCCACTACAACAGTTGGGAATGGGCGGGTATGTCTATGGGAATATATATAGACAGCAATAGCTATGGTATGTATAAGCCCCTTAATAATAAGCCAATGGAGGCTGCATTATTAAAATCGAGACAAAAATTTGGGCTAAAAATGTTCCCTATGCGCGAAACTGCCGCTGCTTTTGAAAGGCATAAAAATGAGCAGATGGTAATGGCCTTTGTTGCCGACCAAACCCCAGCTAGTTTGCAAACAGCACACTGGCTGCCTTTTTTAAATCAGGATACTGCCTTTTTTCCTGGTCCCGAAAAATTTGCCCGCAGATACAACTGCTCTATAGTATATGCCGATATTACCAAAGTAGGCCGTAGTATGTACCATACAAAGTTTACTTTATTGGTAGAAAACCCCAACGACTGCCCACCCGAAGGTATAACCAAAGCCTATGCCGCAAAACTGGAACAGATTCTTAAAGAGCGTCCCCAATATTGGCTATGGAGCCATAAGAGGTGGAAACACTCTAGGCCTAATAGCTGATAGCTTGCAGCTGGTAGCTTATAGAAAATTTAATCAAACCTATATATTAATGAAAGCACAGTCTTATCAAGATTTAATCCTGTGGCAGAAAGCTATGGATTTGGCCGAACTTATTTATACGTCTAAATCAGGCCTTCCTAAAGAGGAGATTTATGGTCTTACTTCTCAAATGCGACGCAGCGCTGTATCTATTCCATCAAACATTGCAGAAGGAAGATCAAGAAACACAAAAGAAGAATTTTTACAATTTCTCGTGATTTCTAAAGGCTCTTTATCTGAGTTAGAGACCCAAGTTTTACTCTCTGTTAGGATAAATTATTTAACTGTTGAACAATCTGAAAAGATTTTGTCGCTGTGTTCAGAAGTGGGCAAGCTTATAACAAGTTTTCAACTAAAACTAAAAAACTAACACCTATAAGCTATAAGCTACAAGCTAAAAGCTAAATTTGCCTTATGAAATTTGCAACTAAAGCCATCCACGCAGGGCAAGAGCCAGACCCAACCACGGGTGCTATTATGACCCCTATTTACCAAACATCTACCTACGTTCAGTCTATTGAACGTGATGAGAAATATAAAACGTTTACTTACGCGCGCGGTAAAAACCCAACACGCAATGCGTTAGAGCAGAATATTGCCGCATTGGAAAACTGCAAGCATGGCCTTTGCTTTTCTAGCGGTATGGGAGCTGTTGATGCGGTAGTTAAGCTACTGCAGCCCGGAGATGAAGTAATATCAACCAACGACTTATACGGTGGCACCTATCGCCTCTTTGTAAAGGTGTACGAAAAATTTGGCATTAAATTTAAGTTTGTGCCCATGGGCGATATAGCCGCTGTTGAAGCTGCCATTACCCCTGCCACCAAACTGCTTTGGGTAGAAACCCCAACCAACCCATTACTTAATATTATTGATATTGAAGGCGTGGTTGCTATTGGTAAAAAAGCCAACGCGTTGGTGGTGGTAGACAATACCTTTTCATCGCCCTATTTGCAGAACCCTGTTGATATGGGTGCGGATATTGTGATGCATTCAGTTACCAAATACCTATCGGGCCACAGCGATGTTATTATGGGCTTTTTAGGTACTAATAATGACGACCTGCATGCCCAGTTGGCATTCATATTAAACAGCACCGGTACCAACCCCGGCCCTCAGGATTCATTCCTTGTGCTGCGCGGCACCAAAACGTTGCACCTGCGCATGGAGCGCCATTGCGAAAACGCGGCAAAGGTTGCCGATTTTCTTAACAACCACCCAAAGGTTGACAAGGTATATTACCCGGGTTTACCATCGCACCCAGGCCACGAACTGGCTAAAAAGCAAATGCGTGCGTTTGGCGGCATGGTATCTTTCACACTTAAAAATGATAGTGTTGACGAGGCTTTGCGTGTAATGAAATCAACCCACCTGTTTTCGTTAGCAGAATCATTAGGTGGTGTAGAATCATTAATTGGGCACCCCGCTACTATGACCCACGGCGCTATCCCCCGCGAAGAACGTATTAAAAACGGCTTAAGCGATTCGCTTATCCGCTTGAGTGTGGGTGTTGAAGATGCCGACGATTTAATTGAAGATTTAAAGAACGCTATAGGCTAATAATCTTGCTACAAAATTTTCCGTATAAAATAGTACTGGCATCAAAATCGCCACGCAGGCAGTTTTTAATAAAAGAACTGGGGCTCGATTTTGAGCTCCGCACCCTTGACGTGGATGAAAGTTTCCCTGAAACCCTTATCCGCGAGCAGATACCTTTGTACTTAAGCGAGCATAAGGCCTCTGAGTTTTTGTCAGACTTAGGTGTCGATGAACTGCTTATTACTGCCGATACCATTGTATGGATTAATAACAAGGTGATGAACAAGCCGCAAGACAGAGCCGAAGCCATTGCCATGCTTACCGAACTATCGGGCAATAAACACGAGGTCTTTACCGGTGTTTGCCTTATGACCAAATACAAAAAGGTTACCTTTTTTGATTCGACAGAAGTCTATTTTAAGCAACTAAGCCCTACCGAAATAGAGTACTATATAGACAAGTACCAACCTTATGACAAGGCTGGAGCCTATGGGGCACAAGAGTGGATTGGGTATATTGCTGTTGAGAAAATAATAGGGTCGTACTTTAATGTAATGGGTCTGCCTGTGCACAAAGTGTACGAACAATTATCGAAATTTTAATTCTGTCATTTAGTCATACTTTATCGCTTGGCATATTGTTTGAAAGCCTTGCGAAAATACATTTTATACAATTATGGAAACAGGAAAAATAAACGTACAAACGGAGAACATTTTCCCGATTATCAAGAAATTTTTATACTCTGACCACGAGATATTCCTTCGTGAGTTGGTGTCTAATGCAGTTGATGCGACGCAAAAACTAAAGGCATTATCATCATTAGGAGAAGCCAAAGGTGACCTTGGCGAACTGGACGTAACCGTAATGTTAGACAAAGAAGCCAAAACCCTTACCATAAAAGACAAGGGCATTGGTATGACCAAAGAGGAAGTAGAAAAATACATTACCCAGATTGCTTTTTCGGGTGCTGAGGAGTTTGTAAATAAATATAAAGACAAAGCCAGCGAAGCGAATGCCATTATAGGCCACTTTGGCCTTGGCTTTTATTCGGCTTTTATGGTGGCCGAAAGGGTGGAAATCATCACCAAATCGTTTAAAGACGAGGCGGCAGTGCGTTGGGAATGCGACGGCAGCCCTGAATATAAAATAGAAACTGCCGACCGTACCGAGCGTGGCACTGATATTATACTGCACATTGCTGCCGACTCTGAAGAGTTTTTAGAGAATGAGCGCATTGATACCCTGCTAAATAAATACTGCAAGTTTTTACCTGTAGCTATAAGGTACGAGGACAAACAACTTAACAATACCAACCCTGCCTGGACCCGTAAGCCTGCTGATTTAACTGATGAGGACTACAAAGCGTTTTACTCTGAGTTATATCCTTATGCTGATGAGGCGTTATTCCACATCCATCTGAATGTTGACTTTCCGTTTAACCTGACAGGTATCTTGTATTTCCCTAAAACGAAAAACAATTTCGAGGTTCAGAAGAATAAGATTCAGCTATACAGTAATCAGGTATATGTTACCGATTCGGTTGAAGGCATAGTACCCGACTTTTTAACCCTGCTGCACGGGGTTATAGACTCGCCCGATATTCCGTTAAACGTATCGCGCAGCTACTTACAAGCCGACCAAAATGTTAAGAAAATAAGCAGCCACATTACCCGCAAGGTTGCCGATAAGCTAGACGAACTATTCCGCAACAGCCGCCAAGACTTTGAGAAGAAATGGGACGATATTAAGCTGTTTATTGTATACGGTATGCTTAGCGATGATAAGTTCTTTGAGAAAGGAACCAAGTTTAACCTGCTTAAGAATACTGAAGAAAAATACTTTACTGTTGAAGAATACATAGAGAAAATAAAGGCCACCCAAACCGATAAACAAGGCGATACCATTGCCCTTTATTGCTCTAATACTAATGAGCAGCACCCGTTTATTGAAGCAGCTAAAAACAAAGGCTATGATGTGTTGGTTATGGATACGCCATTAGACAGCCACCTAGTTAGCCGCCTGGAGCAAACTAATGAGAAGCTTAAGTTTACCCGCGTAGATGCCGATACCATTGATAAGCTGATTAACAAAGAAGATGCCCAACCATCTAAGCTTAGCGATGAAGAGCAAACAACCTTGAAGCCGATTTTTGAAGGCCAGATTGAAGCAGGTAAGTTTACTGTAATGTTTGAAAGCCTGAGCGAAACAGATCAGCCCGTAATTATTACCCGCCCCGAGTTCATGCGCCGTATGAAAGATATGAGCGTAGCTGGTGGCGGTGCCAATATGTTTGGTATGATGCCTGAGATGTATAACCTGGTAGTAAATGCCAACCACCCGTTAACCTCTAAGATACTTGTAGAAGCTAACGCTGACAAACAAAGTCAACTGGCCAAGCAAGCCTGCGACTTAGCCCTGCTATCGCAAGGGTTGCTAAAAGGCGAAGACCTGACTAAGTTTATTAAGCGTAGTATTGAGTTAATCGACTAATAGCTGATAGCTGATAAAATCCCCGCCCTTTATGAGGTGCGCGGATTTTGTATTTATTATTTGACCTACAAGCTAATCGCTATAAGCTAGTTTTTCACTGCAATGGCAGATATCTCCACCTTGGCGCCCCGGGGCAGTGAGTCTACCTGCACGGTTTCGCGGGCGGGCTGGTTAGAGCGGAAGAACTCGCCATAAATATTATTCACCGCTTTAAAGTTACTTAAGTCGGTAACGTAAATGGTGGTTTTAACAATATGATTGTAATTCATATCAGCCTTCTTTAAAATCTCGCCAATATTAAACATAACCTGGCGGGTTTCCTGCTCAATATCTTTATTAATCAAAAAGGCATTATCGCCACGAGACAAAGCTATCTGCCCTGATATATACAAGGTGTTGTTTTTAAAAATGCCCTGGCTATATGGGCCTATAGGCTTAGGCGCATTTTCGGTATAAACAACCGATGTAGCCTCATCAAACGTAAAGGCCTCACGGTCATTAACCAGTTTATATGTTAAAAAGGCAATGCCTAATATCAATATTCCAAGCAGTAATCTCCTCATTGTCTGTTTTGCTATTATAGCACATTTATCTAAGTGTAGCAAAGTACAAATTTTAATTATGAATTAATAATTATGAGATTTACCCTCATTTTCTAATAATTCACAATTTATAATTCATAATTACGCAATAGCGTGGTTATATTTGCCGTTTACACATATACGTGGTTTTTAGCAGCATCATATTTCTGTTTTACTTTTTTCCTGTGTTTTTCGGCATATACTTTATGCTGCCGCAAAAGTTACGTAACTATTTTATTACCCTTACCAGTATTGCTTTTTATGTTTGGGGAGCCCCAAAATACTTTTCTATACTAGCCTTTTCTATCCTGTTCGATTTTTTTATTGCTAAACAAATTGCCAAGCGCGAAGGGAAGAAACGAAAGTGGCTATTGGCCTTTTCAGTCTGCGTGAATGTTGGCCTATTGCTATACTATAAATATGCCAATTTCTTTATAGAGAATATAAGCTCTACACTTGTATCGGCCGGGTTTGAGGAGATCAAATGGGTGGCTGTTGCTTTACCTATAGGCATATCGTTCTTTACTTTTCACGAGCTGAGTTACGTTATAGATGTGTACCGCGGCGTTAAGAAACCCATGAAAAACATTGCCGATTATGCTTTGTACATACTTCTGTTCCCACAATTAATAGCAGGCCCCATTGTTCGTTTTAACGAAATATCAGACCAGATAATTGACCGTAAAAATCAGGAGACATTAGACAATCGCATACAGGGCTTATTCCGCTTTATTATAGGCTTAGCTAAAAAAGTACTTATTGCCAATAGCATGGCTGTAGTTGCCGACCAACTGTTTAATGCAGGTGCCGCTAACCTGTCGACCGAGCAGGCCTGGATAGGTGCTTTGGCCTATACCTTCCAAATCTATTTCGATTTTTCTGGATACTCCGATATGGCTATTGGTATGGCAAGGATGATGGGGTTTAAATTCCCCGAGAACTTTAATAACCCATATATAGCCCAAAGTATTACCGACTTTTGGCGCCGCTGGCACATGACACTTAGCCGTTGGATGCGCGATTACCTGTACATTTCTTTAGGCGGCAACAAAGTACCAACCTGGCGTATGTATTTTAACCTATGGGTAGTGTTTATTATATCGGGCTTTTGGCATGGTGCCGAGTGGAACTTTCTTGTTTGGGGCTGCTACCATGGTTTGTTTTTAGTGCTTGATAAGTTATTCCTAACCAGCCTAACATCGTATATAGGTAAGCTACCCCGCATAGTCCTTACCTTTTTTATAGTTGTTATAGGTTGGGTGTTTTTCAGGGCCAATGGTTTGCAGGCAGCATTAGAATATTTACATGTTATGTTTACTCCTGATTTTTCAGGTATTGATTTTTACTATGAAAATAAATTTATTTATCTGTTATGCGCCGCGGCTTTCTTCTCTTTTTATGGAGGTATTAATAAGGTTGAAAAATGGCAGGTTGATTACCTTGAAAGGCCAAAAGAGGGTTTCCGATTAGTAGGAGTAGCTTTTGTTATGGCAGTTTTATTGCTTGCGTCGTCAGGCGAGTTAGCCGCCACAGGCTTTAACCCATTTATATACTTCAGGTTTTAGGCATGGTTTTAAAGCGTACAATATTAACCTTATTTATGTTGGCGTTTTTAAGCACCATCATATTTGACATTGCTGGCATAAAAACGTTTCCATTAAGTGGTGATTTTACTGTAGCCCCAAAACCTGCATTTGAAAGTGACAAATTTTTAAGTGCCGAGTACCAGGATTTATACGCCGAATACCTACGTACTAATTTTTCAACCCGTAGTGAGTTTATACGGATATATAACCAATTGGAATTTACCCTGTATGCTACTATACATGCACCCGGTTTGGTTATAGGTAAAGATGGCGAAGTTTATGAGGTGGGTCGAATAAAACCCCTGTATGGCGAAGACTTCGTTGGTATGCCCGATGTTAACTCTAAAATAGAGATGCTACGTTTTGTTGCAGATACATTAGCTAAACAAGGTAAGCCTCTTATTATAATGCTGGCAGGAGATAAGCCAAGGGTAATGCATAAATATTTGCCCGATAATTATCAAAAAAACTGGTCAGACACAAGCAATTACAGCATTTACAAATCAATGCTATCAAAAGAAAACAATTTGCGGTTTATTGATTTTGAAAGTTATTGCATTAAGCTGGCTGATACATGTAAAATACCACTATATCCCAAGTTTAGTTTGCATTGGTCGCCATATACAATGTATTTAGCTATAGACAGTTTACGCAAAATAGTAGATTTAGGGTTGAAAGGGAATACTAAATCGGCAGTGCCAGTATTAAAAGGCTATGCTAAAGATAGAAAAGGCCGTTACCTAGAGTATGAGTTGCTGAATATTCTAAATATGTATTTCTCTTACAGCAAAATAGAAAATATTTATCCTATTGTAGAGTACAAACAACCGGAGAGGACAAAAAAGCCATTTGTAATTCAGATTGGTGACAGCTTTGGCGAATTGCTCTTAGAACCGAGCTATTACACTTCTGTGTTTGATGAAAACTCATTGGTATTCCGTTACAATGCCATTATAAAATCGCGCACTAAACTGCACAATACTAATGTTA